>JBICIB010000032.1:0-4460 GCA_043101415.1 Planctomycetota bacterium JB042
TACGGGTTCGCGCCGCGGACGCCGGTCGCGGAGGAGGACGTCCCGCGGCGGATCGTCGGGGCGTCACCGCGCCTCTCGTACCCGCGCGCGAAGCTCGCGCTCGACCGGGCGGCGCGGGCGGCCGCGGCGGCGGGGGCGCGGGTGCTGGTCGTCCGGCCGTTCAACCTGGTCGGCGCGCGCCAGGACGGCGACGGCGGGGCGGTCCTCCCGCGGTTCTGCGCGCGGGCGCGGGCCGGCCTCCCGCTCGAGGTCCACGGCTCCGGCGCCCAGCGGCGCGTCTTCCTCGACGTCCGGGACGCGGCGCGCATGCTCGCGGACCTGGCGCTCCGGGAGGCGTGGCCGGTCGACGCGGTCAACCTCGGCGGGACCGAGGAGTGGAGCGTCGCCGCCCTCGCGCGCCGCGTCGTCGACCGGCTCGGCGCGCCGGTGACCGTCCGCCACGTCGCGCCGCCGCCGACCCGGGGCGGCGTCGAGGTCGAACGCCGGGTCCCCGACCTCTCGCGCCTCCGCGCCCTCGTCGACGCGCGGCCGCGCCGCACCGTCGACGACGCCATCCTCGCGCTCGCCGAATCCCTCGGCGGCGTTCCCGCCGAGCGCGTCGCCTGAGCCCGGTGGTTCGGTCCCCTCCCGGAGCCGCGCCGAGTCGGTGCGGCCGCACCCCGGCGTGACTTCCCCGACGGACTGGTAGGCTCCGGGCGATGTGCGGGATCTGCGGTGCGTTCGCGCGGCGGTCGACGCCGGACCTCGCGGCCGCGGTGGGGCGGATGACGTCCGCGCTCGCGCACCGGGGGCCGGACGACGAGGGGGAGTTCCACGCCCCCGGGGTGGCGCTCGGGTTCCGCCGCCTGGCCGTGGTCGACCTGTCGCCGGCCGGGAACCAGCCGCACGCCGCGGAGGACGGCGGGGTCGTGGCGGTCGTCAACGGCGAGATCGACAACCACGCCGAGCTCCGCGCGGAGCTGCGGGCGCGCGGGCGGACGTTCCGATCGACGAACGACGCCGAGGTCGTCCCTCACCTCTACGCCGAGCTCGGGGACCGTTTCGTCGAGCGGCTCGACGGGATGTTCGCGCTCGCGGTCCTCGACCGGCGGCGGCGGCGTCTCCTCCTGGCGCGCGACCGGCTCGGGAAGAAGCCGCTCGTCTGGCGGGAGGAGGGGGACGTCGTCTGGTTCGCGTCGGAGGGGGGCGCGCTCCGGCGGGCGTGCCCGGCCGGAGAGGCGGACCCGGGCGCGATCGTCCGGTTCCTCACGTTCGGCGTCGTCCCCGCCCCGCACTCCGCCGTCCGCGGCGAGCGCCGCCTGCCGCCGGGGAGCCTCCTGGTCGCCGACGCCGACGGCGTCCGCGTCGAGCGCTGGTGGTCCCCGCCCGCGCCGGCCGGGCCGGACCGCGGCGCTCCGCCGCGACCGATCTCCGCGTGGAAGGAGGAGCTCCGCGCGACGCTCGCGACGGCGGTGTCGAAGCGCCTCCGGACGGAGGTCCCGCTCGGGGTCTTCCTCTCCGGCGGGATCGACTCCGGGCTCGTCCTCGCCGCGCTGCGGGACGTCGCCCCGGACCTGCGCCCGCCGGCGTTCACGATCGGCTTCGACGACGCCGCGTACGACGAGCGCCGGCTCGCCGCCGCGACCGCGGAGCGCTTCGGGGCGGAGCCGGTGGTGGAGCTCCTCCCCGAGCCGGATCCGACCGCGGCGCGCGACGCGGTCGCGGCGACGTACGACGAACCGTTCGGCGACCCGTCCGCCGTGCCGACGCTCCACCTCTGCCGGCTCGCGCGCCGCCGCGCCACGGTCGTCCTGTCGGGCGACGGCGGCGACGAGCCGTTCGCCGGGTACCGGCGCCACCGCGCCGTGTCCCTCGCGGCGCGCGTCGACCGCGTCGTCCCGAGGTCGCCGCGCGGGTTCCTGGCGCGCATCGTCGGCGAGGCGGCGAACGGGACGGCCGGCCGCGGGACGATCGGGTCGTTCCGGAGGTTCGCCGGCGCGCTCGGCCTCGACGCGGCCGAGCGGACGCTCGCCTGGCAGACGTTCTTCCGCGCCCCGCAGCGGGCCCGCTTCCTCCACGCCGACCTGCTCGCCGCGACCGCCGCCGTCGACCCGGAGGGAGAGGCGCTGGCGGGCCTCCCCGCGCCGTCGTCCCCTCTCCGGCGGGCGCTCTCGTACGACCTCCTGCGGTACCTCCCCGACGACCTCCTGGTGAAGGTCGACCGGGCGTCGATGGCGGTCGGGCTGGAGGTCCGGTCGCCGTGGCTCGACCCGGCGCTCGTCGCGCTGGCGGCGCGGCTCCCGACGGCGCTCCTGAACGGCCGGGGGACGAAGACCCTGCCGCGCGCGCTCGCGGCCGACCTCCTCCCTGGGGAGGTCGCCCGGGGGCGGAAGCGCGGGTTCGGCGTCCCGCTGGCGCGGTGGCTCCGCGGACCGATGCGGGAGGAGGCGCGCCGCCGCCTCCTCTCCGACCGGTTCGCCGGCCGGCGCTGGCTCGCGGACGGCGCCGCCGCGGAGCTGCTCGACCGACACGCGTCGGGGCGGGAGGACTGGTCGTCGTACCTCTGGCTCCTCCTCGTCCTCGACGCCTGGGCGCGCCGCTGGGTCGACCGGGAGGCGTCGTGACCCGCATCGCGCGCATCCTCGGCCGCGCGAACGTCGGCGGGCCGGCCCGGACGGTCCGGGCGCTCGCGGAGGCGTTCTCGGGCGGCGGCGACGAGACCCTCCTCCTCGTCGGGGCGGCCGGAGCGCGGGAGGGGGAGCTGCTCCAGTCCGGGTCGTTCCGCGTGGAGCGGATCGACGCGCTCCGCCGGTCCCTCTCGCCGGCGGACCTCGTGGCGTACCGCGCGCTGAAGGATCGGCTCGAGGCGTTCCGGCCGGACGTCGTCCACACGCACGCGGCGAAGGCGGGGGCGCTCGGCCGGAAGGCGGCGCTGGCGCTCGCGCGGAGGCCGGCGATCGTGCACACGTTCCACGGCCACGTCCTCGACGGCTACTTCTCGTGGCCGGTCACGGCCGCGTTCCGGCTCCTCGAGCGGCGTCTCGCCCGGCGGACCGACCGTCTGGTCGCGGTCTCGCGGCGGGTCGCCGACGACCTCGTCGACCGGCACCGCGTCGCGCCGCGCGAGCGGGTCACGGTGATCGAGACCGGGATCGACCTCGCCCGCTTCCCCGCTCCGGACGCCGCGCGGCGCGAGGCGGCGCGGCGCCTCCTCGACGTCCGGGGCGGCGCCGCGCGCGTGGTCGTCGTCCCCGCGCGGCTCGTCCCGATCAAGGCGCACGCGCTCCTGTTCGACGCCCTCGCCCGGCTCCCCGCGGCGACCCGGCCGCTCGAGGTCCACCTCCTCGGCGACGGTCCGCTGCGGGACGACCTGGAGGCCCGCGCGCGGCGCCTCGGCGAGGGGCTCGCCGTGCGGTTCCACGGCTTCCGGGACGACCTCCCCGACGTCCTGCCGGGCGCCGACGCCGTCGTCCTCTCGTCCCGGAACGAGGGGCTCCCGCTGGCGCTCCTCGAGGCGATGGCGGCGGAGGTGCCGGTCGTCGCGACCGCGGTCGGCGGCGTCCCCGACCTCGTGGAGAGCGGCGAGACCGGCCTCCTCTCGACCCCGGGCGATCCGTCGTCCCTCGCGTTCGCGCTCGCCCGGGTGCTGACCGACCTCCCGCTCGCGCGCCGCCTCGCCGCCGCCGGCCGCGCGCGCGTGATGGAGCGGCACGGCCTCGACCGGGTCGTCGAGGAGCACCGCGCGCTGTACGACGCCCTGAAGCGGGGCGGCTGACCGGATCAGGCCGGCCAGAGGAGCGGGATGAACGCGGTCGCGGTCAGCCACGTCAGCACGTTCAGCGGCGCGCCGAACCGGACGTAGTCGCGGAACAGGTAGCCGCCGGGCCCCATGACGAGGGTGTTCGTCTGGTACCCGATCGGCGTCGCGAAGCTGGCGCTGGCGCCGAACGCGATCGCCACGAGGAGCGGCTTCGGATCGATCCCGAGCCCCTCCGCGACCCCGAGGGCGATCGGGACCAAGAGGACCGCCGACGCGTTGTTCGACACGACCTCGGTGAGGAGGCTGGTCACGAGGTAGACCGCGCCGACGAGCACGAAGACGCCGAGTCCGCCGCCGATCCCGGTGATCGTCCCCGCGATCCGCGCGGCGAGGCCGACCTCCTCCATCGCCGCGCCGAGCGGGATCGTGGCCGCGATCAGCAGCAGGACCGAGGCGTCGAGCGCGCGCGTCGCGTCGCGGGGGTCGAGGCAGCCGGTCAGGAGCATCGCCGCGGCGCCGGCGACGCCGAGCACCGGGAGCGGCGCGGCCCCGAGCGTGGCGAGCGCGACGACCGCGGCGAGGATCGCGAGGGCGAGCGGCGCCTTGCGCGGCTTGCTGAGCGTCCGCTCCGCTCCTTCGACGAGGAGGAGGTCGCCGTCCTCCTGGAGCGTGCGGAGCGAGGCCGGCTCCCCCTGCACCAGGAGGCCGTCTCCCGAGTGGA
>JBICIB010000033.1:0-7689 GCA_043101415.1 Planctomycetota bacterium JB042
GCCCTCGGCCAGGCCCCGCTCCTCGAGTTCTCGGGGGGCGGCCAGGGGGACGACTTCGGCGCCTCGATCGACGGGGGGGTCGACGTCGACCAGGACGGCGTCCCCGACTACGCGATCGGAGCCCCCGGTCACTCCGTGGCCTCCGTCCACTCCGGCGCCGACGGTCGGCCGCTCTTCGAGTTCACGTCGTTCCCGAACTCCGCGTTCGGGTCGGGGATCGCCTTCGCCGGGGACGGCGACGGCGACGGCTACCCGGACGTGATCGTCGGCGCCAAGCTCGACAGCTCGTCGGTCTCCTTCTCGGGGGCGGCGCGCGTCTTCTCGGGGTTCGACGGCTCGATCCTCCTGGCGAGGTTCGGCGCTCAGACGCACGACGCCCTCGGGACCTCCGTCGCCGGCGGCGGGGACGTCGACCTCGACGGATTCGCCGACGTCGCGGTCGGGGAGCCCCACGGCAATCACCCCGGGAAGGTCCGGGTCTACTCGGTGAAGACCGGAGTCGAGCTGATGGTCCTCGGCGCCGCCGAGGCGGTCCCCGGGCTGGGGATCGACCTCCAGATGCTGCCGGATCAGGACCTCGACGGCCGCCCCGAGATCCTCGTCGGCGCGGAGACCTCGCTCCCCGGCGCCGTGCTGCTCTACTCCGGCACCGGCGCGCTCCGCCGGAAGTTCACGCCGCCGCCGGGCGCCCTCCGGTTCGGGTTCGGCATCGCCTCGGCGGGAGATCTCGACGGGGACGGCGTCGCCGACATCGCCTTCCCCCTCTTCTCGGGAACGGGGAACACGATCTTCGCCTACTCCGGAGCCACCCTCGCGCCGCTGCACGCGCTGCCGAACGGCTTCTGGTCGATGGGGAAGGACGTCGCCGGGATCGGCGACTACGACGGCGACGGCCGCGACGACCTCGCCGTCGGCGCGCCGCTCAACCTCACGGCGCAGGCGGGCCTCGCCTTCGTCCTGTCGGGCGCGACCGGAGCGACGATCGAGACGCTCGCGGGCACGCTCCCGGTCGAGGAATTCGGCCGCAGCGTCGCGCGCGCGGGGGACCTCGACGGCGACGGCGCGCCGGAGGTGATGGTCGGATCGCCGTCGATCGGCGGGCTCGGTCTGCTGCGAGGGCACGCGGCCGTCCTCGGCGCGTGCGGGGGCGGCATCACGCTCGCCCACGGCGGCGGCTGCGCGTTCAACGCCCTGCATCCCCGGCTGAACATCCTCGGCTGCCCGGCGCCGTCGGCGACGCTCGAGGTCTCGGTGGAGCAGGGCCTGCCCGGCGGCGCCGCCCTCCTGGTGGTCGGGTCGTCGCTGGCCGATCTCCCGATCGGGAACGGATGCACGCTGAACCTTTCGCCGTGGCTGACCCAGGTGGTCGTCCCGCTCGACCCGGCCGGCTTCCTCCGCCTCGACGTGTCTCTCCCGCCGGGGTTCCACGCGTACCAGTTCGTCGTCCAGGCGTTCAGCCCGGCGCCCAACTCCCCGGTCGGGTACGCGATGACGAACGCGGTCGCCGTGAAGGTGCCGTAGCGTCCGGTCGAGCGCGGACCGGCGTCAGCTCTTGATCTTGGCGACGACCCAGAGGAGGAGCAGCGCCCCGACGATCGCGGTGACGAGGCTGCCGACGAAGCCGCCCGCGCTCAGGCCGAGGAGCCCGAACACCCACCCGCCGAGGACGCCGCCGACGATCCCGACCAGCAGGTTGCCGATCAGGCCGAATCCGCTGCCGCGGAACAGCTTGCCGGCCACGAAGCCGGCGAGCAGGCCGCAGACGATCCAACCGATGATGCCGTCCATGGGCGAACCTCCGAGATGCGGGGTCGACGATTCCACGGTCGAGCGTCGCGCGTCGCAAGCCCGGACCCGGCGTTCTCCCCGGACGGCGTCGATCCGCTCACCGCGCGGACGACTCCGCCGCCGCGGCGAGGACCGCGGCGTCGACCGGCACCCCGGCGCGCTCGAGCGCGAGGAGCGCCGCCCCGACCACCGGCGGGAGTTCCGGGTCGACGACGCGGGCGTCCGCGACCCGCCGGACGATCGCCCGGTCGAG
Source organism: Planctomycetota bacterium JB042 (assembly GCA_043101415.1). Taxonomy (GTDB): domain Bacteria; phylum Planctomycetota; class B15-G4; order B15-G4; family JADJEK01; genus JAUIEL01. The sequence goes on from JBICIB010000033.1 coordinate 2,042, forward strand.
CGCGTCACGGTACGGCGGCCCCGACCCGGCGAGCCCGCCGGTCGCCGCGACCTCCGGCGCCGCGAGACCGAGCCGCGCGACGACGGTCTCGACCGCCAGCGCCAGCTCCTCGACCGCCGCCTCGAGGATCTCGATCGCGACCGCGTCCCCCTCCGCCGCGGCCGCGGTCACCAGCGGCGCGCACGCCGCGACCTCGGCCCGCGCCATCCGGACCGCGTCGAGCCGGCGCAGCAGGTCGCGGAGCGTCCCGCCGCCGACGTGCGCGAGGAGCCGGGCGGAGAGCGCCGTCTCCCGCCCGCGGCCGTCGCGCGCCCGGACCGCCGCGATCATCGCCCGGCGCCCGAGGTCGAACGCGCTCCCCCCGTCGTCGAGGAACGACCCGAACCCGCCGGCCTGCCACTCCCGTCCGTCCGCGGTCCGCCCGTAGACCGACGATCCGGTCCCGGCGATCAACGCGACCCCGGGCCGGAGCGAGAGCCCGCCCGCGAGCGCGACGCGGAGGTCCTGCCCGACGCCGACCGCATCCGCCGGAGCGAGCGCCGCCCGCGCCGCCGCGTCCCGGATCGCCTCCCGGTCCCGCTCGTCGCCGACGCTCGCCATGCCGAGGTAGGCGGCGACGGCGGGGCGGGGCGGGGCGCCGGCCGCGGCCCAGGCGGCGTCGCGCGCGCGCTCGAGGTGGACGGCCACCGCCTCGACGCCGACGTCGTGCCAGTTCCCCGGCCCCGACTCGCCGACGCCGAGGACGCGCCCCGACCGCTCCGCGATCGCCACCCGCGTCCGCGTGCCGCCGCCGTCGACCCCGAGCACCACGTCCGTCATCGCGTCACCCTTCGCCGCCCGCCGGCGCCGCGTCGGGGGCGAGCCGCGTCTCCTTCCACGCGCCCCGCCGGAACAGGACGACGCAGACCACCGCGATCAGCGTCTCCGCCGCGGCGACCGACCAGTAGACCCCGGACGGCCCGAGTCCCGCCGGGCGCGCCAGCAGGAACGCCATCGGGATCTGCACCAGCCAGAAGCAGACGAAGTTCACCCGGGTCGGGGTCATCGTGTCCCCGGCGCCGTTGAACGCCTGCACCATCACCATCCCCCAGGCGTAGAAGACGTACCCGTACGAGATGATCCGGAGCGCGTCCGCCCCCGCCGCGATCGTCGCCGGCCGGTCGGTGACGAGCCCGAGGATCTCCGGCCCGAGCGTCAGCATCACCGCCGCGACGCCGCCGAGGAAGAGCATGTTGTACAGCCCGGTCAGCCAGACCGCCTGCTCGGCCCGCTCCGGCCTTCCGGCGCCGAGGTTCTGCCCGACGAGGGTCGCGGCCGCGTTCGAGAGCCCCCACGCGGGGAGGATCGTGAACATCAGCACCCGGATCGCGAGCCCGTACCCCGAGACGACGGTGTCCCCGAACGGCGCGACGATCCGCATGAGGCAGACCCAGCTCGCGGTGGCGATCAGGAACTGCAGCACGCCGCCGACCGAGAGCCGCAGCAGCTCGCGCATGATGCTCGGCTCGATCCGACACGACGGCCCGGCCAGCCGGATCCGCCCCACGCCGCGGCGGAGCATCCAGAGCTGGAACAGGACGCCGGTCCCGCGGCCGATCGTCGTGGCGACCGCGGCGCCGGTGACGCCGAGCTCGGGGAACGGCCCCAGCCCGAAGATCAGGCACGGGTCGAGCACGAGGTTGATGCCGTTGGCGATCCAGAGCGTCCGCATCGCCAGCGCCGCGTCCCCCGCGCCGCGGAAGACCGCGTTGTTCAGGAACAGCAGGACGATCACGACGTTCGTCCCGAGGAGGATGCGCGCGAACGTCGACCCCTCGGCGACGACCGCCTCCGACGCGCCCATCGCGCCGAGCAGGTTCGGGGCGAAGAACGCGCACGGGACGCCGATCGCGGCGCCGATCAGCACGCCGAGCGCGACGGTCTGGGTGCCGGCGCGGACGGCGCCCTCGACGTTCCGCTCGCCGATGCGGCGCGCGACGAGGGCGGTGGCGGACATGGCGACGCCGATGGCGACCGCGTAGACGATCGTCAGCATCGACTCGGTCAGCATGACCGCCGCCACCGCCGCGTCTCCGAGCTTGGCGACGAAGTAGGCGTCGACGACCGCGAAGACCGACTCCATCATCATCTCGAGGACCATCGGGACCGCGAGGAGGAGGATGGCGCGGGGCATGCGCCCCTGCGTGTAGTCGAACTGCTCGCCGCGCAGGGCGCCGACGATCTGGCTCCACGCGGAGCGGGACTCCGCGACGGCGACGGACTCGGACGGGTTCTCGGACTCGGGAACGGGATTCAAGACGGGACTCCGGAGCGAACGGGCGAAACGGGGGACGCGCACCCGTTCGGGCGATCGGCCGGCTCGGAGAGGGGCTCCTCGGGGCACGGACCGGGTGCGCACGGCGGCGCCTCCGTCCGGCGGTCGGGTCGCGCGATCAGCGCGCGGCGACGCGGGCGGAGGCGGCGGGCGGAAGATCGTCGATCCGCATGGCGCACCTCTCGAGGACAGGCGGAGACCGGAGCGGCTCCGCGAAGGGGCGGGATCGTAACGGATCGATCGCGAAACGCAAGGAATCGAAACGATCCACCCGGCCGACTCCTCGCGTAACCGCTGGCAGAGCCGGCCGGCCGGAAGGACCTCACCCTCACCCCCGGAGAACGACCATGTTCGTCCCCGTCCGCTCCCCGTCCGTCTCGTCCGCGGCGCTCGCCGTCGCCCTGCTCGCGTCGACCGCCGCGGCGTCGAGCCACCGCGAGGCGCCGTTCGTCACCGAGCACCCGAAGGTCGACGGCACCGACTTCTACATGTTCACGAGCTACGAGTCCGGCCGCGAGGGGTACGTCACCCTCCTCGCGAACTACCACCCGCTGCAGGACCCGTTCGGCGGCCCGAACTACTTCTTCATGGACCCCGAGGCGGCGTACGAGATCCACGTCGACAACGACGGCGACGCCCGCGAGGACCTGACGTTCCGCTTCCGGTTCGAGAACGCGCTCTCCGACCTCCAGCTCGCGGTCGGCCCGCCCGGCAACACGAAGCAGGTCGCGCCCCCCCTCCTCGTCGTCGGCCCGATCGGCGCCTCGGACGTCGCGAACCTCCTGCTGGTCGAGAAGTACTCGCTGACGATCATCCAGACGGCGGACAGCGGCGCGAAGAGCTCGCAGAAGGTCGTCGCGGCGGGGACCGGACAGGACCTCTTCGTGAAGCCGCTCGACCACGTCGGCACGAAGACGATCCCGAACTACGCCGCGTACGCCGACCAGCTCGTCTACGACATCGCCTTGCCGGGAACGACCGAGACCGGCCGCGTCTTCGTCGGCCAGCGGCGCGAGTCGTTCGCGGTGAACCTCGGCGAGACGTTCGACCTCGTCCACTTCAACCCGCTCGGCCCGCCGAACGGCGAGACGAACACGATCGCGGCGAAGAACGTCACGACCTTCGCCCTCGAGCTCCCGAAGTCGTTCCTGCTCGACGAGGACCCGACGATCGGCGGCTGGACGACGGCGAGCCTGCCGCGCGTCCGCGTCCTCCGGAAGGAGCCGACGTTCGAGAAGCCGACCCTCGACCGCGGCCGGTTCGTCCAGGTCTCGCGCCTCGGCATGCCGTTGGTGAACGAGGTCGTGATCGGCGTCCCGGACAAGGACGCGTTCAACGCGAGCCACCCGAAGGACGACGCGCAGTTCGCGGACTACGTCACGCATCCGACGCTCCCCGAGCTGCTCGAGTACCTCTTCGGCGCGGCCGGCGTCCAGGCGCCGAACCTCTTCCCGCGGACCGACCTGGTCGCGGCGTTCCTGACCGGCGTCCCGGGGCTGAACAAGAACACGGACACGCCGGCGGAGATGCTGCGGCTGAACACCTCGATCCCGCCGCGGGCGGCGCCGCAGCAGCAGAACCTCGGGGTCCTCGCCGGCGACAACGCCGGGTTCCCGAACGGACGCCGCCCGGGGGACGACGTCGTCGACATCGAGCTCCGCGTCGCGATGGGCGTCCTCCTCTCGCCGGTCGACGCGCCGTCCGGGCAGCTCCCGATCACCGACGGGGCGACGATCGATGCGATGATGTTCGACTCCGCGTTCCCGTACCTGACCGACCCGCTCCCCGGCTCTCCGAACTGACATGCGCCCGCTCCCGCCCACCCTCGCCGCCGTCGCCCTGCTCGGCCTCGCCGCGCGGCTGCCGGCCCACGACTTCTGGATCGAGCCCGAGCGGTTCCGGACCGCGCCCGGCGAACGGACGGAGGTCGCGCTGCTCGTCGGGCACGGCGCCGAGGTGACGCCGTTCGCGCGGCGGGCCGAGCGGATCGTCCGCTTCGACCACGTCGACCGGACGGGAACGCGGCCGATCCCCGGCCTCGAGGGGCGCCACCCCGCGGGGCTCGCCGTCCCCCGCGACGGCGGGCCGTCGTGGGTCGTCTATCGCTCGACCCGGGCGTTCCTCACCCTGCCGGCAGAGCGGTTCGAGCCGTACCTGCGCGAGGAGGGGCTCGAGAAGGTGATCGCGCTCCGCGCCGACCGGGGCGACGCCGGGGCGCCGGGGCGGGAGGCGTACTCGCGCTGCTGCAAGGCGCTCCTCGGGACGCCGGGGCCGGACGACGCGGCGTTCGTCGCCCGGCCGGTCGGGCTCGCGCTCGAACTCGTCCCCGAACGCGACCCGCGCCTCCCGGGCGCCGACTCGGGTCTCCCGCTCCGGCTGCTGCGCGACGGACGTCCGGTCGAGGGGGCGCGCGTCGATCTGCACCCGCTCCGGCCGGGCGAGCTCGGAGACCCGGTCGCCACCGCGCGCACCGACGCCGACGGACGGGTCCGGCTCTCCGCCTCGGGGCCGGGCCGGTGGCTCGTCGCCTCGGTCGACATGGCCGAGGCCGCGGCCGACGTCGACGCCGACTGGGAGTCGGTCTGGACGACGCTCGCATTCGAGATCGGTCCGCCGACCGCGCCCGCGTCGAAGCACGACGCGGGAGCCGCGCCGGACCCGGAGGAGGGGACGGGCGACACGCCCGACGACGGCTGAGCCGCCCTCCCGATCACTCGGAGTGACGCAGCCAGTCCGCCGGGATCTCGGCGCGCCGGTGGCTCGGGCCCTCCGCCCGGACCGAGAGCGGCGCCTCGTCGAGCCCGTCGAACGGACCGAGCAGTTCGAGCCGGATCCGGTGCGCCCCGCCCTGCAGCGCCACCGCCCGGACGCCTCCCTCGTCGGCCGCGACCTCGCCGTCGACGAGGAGGCGGAACGGCGCTCCGGCCGCGACCGGGAACCGCCAGAACCCCGAGCGCGGCACGCGGACCGTCCCCTCGACGACGACCGCGAGGGCCGCCGCCCGCGGCGACGCGGGGACGTCGAACGACGGCGCCGCCCACTGGACGTCCGGGGCCGCCGTCGCGAGCTCCTCGAACCGCGCGACCGGACGGAGCCAGGCGTGCGCGCGCAGCCCCGGATCGCGCCCCTCCGCCTCGAGCGCCGGGTTCGCGTCGATCTTCCGGAGCTCGAACCGCGCCGGCCAACTGCCGCGCCCGCCCGCGTCGAACGCGCGCGCCGTGAGGAGGCACGAGGCGTCGAACGAGAGCGGGGCGTCGCAGACCGGATCGCCGCCGTCGGGGATCGAGCCGTCGATGGTGTACCGGATCTCGACGTCGTCGCGGTCGGAGCCGAG
>JBICIB010000034.1:0-4756 GCA_043101415.1 Planctomycetota bacterium JB042
CCGGCCGCCGTTCGGGAGCGACTCCCAGGTCCCCGCGTTCTCGAGACCGAGGCCGAGCTCGACCGGGGCGCCGAAGCGGAACGCCGCCTTCGGCCGGCGGAGGTCCTCGAGGAGATGGACGCGGACGTCGACGGGCGGCAGCTCGACCGTCTCGGCGGGCGCGAGATCGACGAACGCCGACGCGGGCTCGCCGCCGTGTTCGATCTGCGCGGACGCCGGGAGCGCGAGGGCCGCGACGAGGCCGGCGGCGAGGCCCGGGAGACGGGGAAGGGGAAGGGGAAGGGAAAGGCACGGTCGCATGAGGGTCGACTCCGTGAGGCAGGGACGATCGACACCCCGGCTCCGGAGGAGCCGGGACTGGGCTGCGCGAATCGTACCTCGACCGGCGCCGGGAGGACGTCGGCATCTCTCGGCGGCGGGTTGGTAGCCTGCTCGATCGCACCGGCGCGACGGAGGGCCACGGCATGCGGGACGTGAACGAGGAGACGACCGATCGACGGGAGCTGCTCGCCCGGGCGGCGAGGGCCGGGGCCGTCCTCCCGGTCCTCGGGCTGACGGCGGCGTCGGCGCGGTCCGAGGACGGCGGCGAGGAGACCCCGCCGTTCCGGATCTCGCTCGCGCAGTGGTCCCTCCACCGGATGCTCCGGAGCGGGAGGCTCGATCCGCTCGACTTCCCCGGCTTCGCGAAGGAGGAGTTCGGCATCGGGGCGGTCGAGTACGTGAACCAGTTCTTCGCCGACCGGGCGGGCGACTTCGCCTGGCTCGGCGAGCTCCGGCGGCGGGCCGACGCGCACGGCGTGAAGAGCCTCCTGATCATGGTCGACGGCGAGGGGAGCCTCGGCGACGCCGACGACGAACGGCGGCGCGTCGCGGTCGAGAACCACTTCAAGTGGATCGCGGCGGCCGCGTTCCTCGGCGGCCGCGCGATCCGGGTGAACGCCCACGGCCTGGGACCTCGCGAGGAGATCGCGGCGCGGGCGGCCGACTCGCTCGCGCGGCTCGCGAGGGTCGCCGAGACGTACGACGTCGACGTGCTGGTCGAGAACCACGGCGGGCCGTCGTCCGACGGCGCGTGGCTGGCCGGGACGCTCGCCCGCGCCGGCCACCCTCGGGTCGGCGCGCTGCCGGACTTCGGGAACTTCCACGTCGGGAACGGCGAGTGGTACGACCGCTACCGGGGCGTCGGCGAGCTGATGCCGTTCGCGCGCGCGGTCAGCGCCAAGTCCCACGCGTTCGACGCGGAGGGGAACGAGACGAGGACCGACTACCGGCGCATGATGCGCATCGTGCTCGACGCCGGCTACCGGGGGCACGTCGGGATCGAGTACGAGGGGGACGAGCTGTCCGAGGTCGAGGGGGTCCGCGCGACCCAGCGCCTGCTCGAGCGGGTCCGCGCCGAACGGCGGGGCTGAGCGCGTCCTCGAGGGGGGAGACGGAAGAGGGGCGCGGGACCCGACGGTCCCGCGCCCCTCCGCGCGGATCGAAGACGATCCGGAGCGGCGCTCAGGGGCAGAACACGGTCTGGATCGCGTTCCCGCCCTGGACGTTCCCGCCGAAGCCCGGGTCGCGCACGACGACCTGGAACGTCCGCGTGAACCCGACCTGGCCGGCCGAGATCGGCACCTGGAACTCGACGCGGCCGTTGGCGTCGGTCTGGCCGAGCGTGCGCGTCAGGACCTGGCCGATGTGGATCGTGAACCCGCTGGTCGGGACGTTCCCCTGGCCGATGCCGGTGAAGAGGACGGCGAACGAGTTCGGGGTGAACCCCTCGCCGACGACGGTGAAGCCGGGACCCGAGACCGACGACGCGCCCGACCAGGTGGTCGTGCCGACGTTTCCGGTGCTGCCGAGCTCGCCCGACGCGTACGCGACCGGCTTGGCGCAGAAGTCCTTGTTCATCCAGATGAACGTGCCGGAGCACCGCCCGAGGACGATGTCGTCGCCGCCGTCGTTGTCGATGTCGAACGCCACGACGTCGTGTCCGCCGGTCAGGTCGTTCTGCATGAAGCCGACGGCGCCGAGCCAGCCGCTGCCGGCCGACTGACGCTCCTCGCGGAGCGTGATCTGCTGGCCGACCGAGCCGCCCGGGTTGCGGTAGATGTGGGTCCGGCGCGAGCAGCCGCCGACGTCGACGTCGACGTCCGTGATCACCACGTCCTGCCAGCCGTCGCCGTCGAGGTCGTGGATGATGTTGTTGTTCCCGAAGCCGTCGTCGCCGCCGGCGAGGAACTGGAACGTCATCGCCGGGCCCCAGATCGGGCGGCCGAGCGCGTCGTTGCCGGTGTTGTAGATCACCCGGTCGAGGCCGTCGTCGCCGACCGCGACGTCGAGGCGGCCGTCGGCGTTCAGGTCGCCGATCGTGTGGTGGTACGCCGAGCCCGGGTAGACGCTCTGGAAGATGTTGAACACCCCGGGGTTGAACGGGTTGTTGATCCGGAGGTCGACCGGGCCGTTCTCGCTCTTGATGACGTCGTTGAAGCCGTCGCCGTTGATGTCGGCGATGTAGCCGGCGGTGCCGAACGCGGACGAGAGCATCGCGGAGGTCATCGCGGCGGTGCTGCCGTCCGTGAAGAAGCCGTTGCCGTCGTTGATCATCAGCCGGTCGCCGAGGTCGTTGGCGCCGCCGCCGTTCCCGGCGTCGTAGTCGACCAGGTAGAGGTCGGCGTCCCCGTCGTTGTCGACGTCGCCGGCCGCGATGCCGCACGAGTTCGCGCCCGGCATGGCGCCGCCCGCCGCGATGAGCTGCGGGAATCGGGCGTCCTCGAACCGGAGGCCGTTCCAGTTCCCCGGGGAGCTCTCGCCGAGGTTGATGTAGACGCGCGGATGGTCGATGTGCTTCGGCTCGGTCCCCTGCGAGAGGGCCGGCGCGGTGATCACGTCGGGCCACCCGTCGCCGTTCACGTCGGCGATCTCGACGTCGCGGTCGTTCGTCGGGGTGAGGAACCCCTGGTCGCCCGACACGTCGCTGGCGGTGGCGAACGTCGTGGTCATGTCGGTCAGCACGCCGTTGTAGTTCATCAGCAGGACGTTGGTCCGCTTGCCGAACGACGTGACCGGCTGCTTCCGGACCCCGACGAGGTCGATGAAGCCGTTCTTGTCGAGGTCGGCGTAGTCGAAGTCGATCTCGTTGTCGTTGTTCGAGAGCTGATTCGCGGTGATGCCGTTCAGGCGGGTGGCGGACTCGTTCTGGAATCGAGCCCACTGGTTGTCGAACTGACCGGATGCGTCGGCGACGAGGCCGGTCAGCAGGAGCGTGAACCCGAGCTGGAGAGCCGTGGGAAGGGAACGGGACACGTGGGTAGCCTCCTTCTTGCGATCGAAGCGCCGGGCGCCGCTGTGGCGTGGGCGCTCCACGGGCAGCCGTCGCGCTCGACGGTGAGCGCGAACCCCTGAGGGGCCGGCCAGGATGGACGGCCCCGAGTCTACTAGGAGAGCGTTTCAAAGGTGGTAACCAATCGCCCTCCGGTTCCCCCGCGGATCGGGGGCCCTCCCTCAAGCGGACCCCGTCCGGCACCGATGAGACGGGCGGACGCTTCCGCCACGATCCCCCTGCCCGTAGACTCGAGCCCCTCTTGACCCGCACCATGCCACGCTCACGCGGTCTCGCCGCCCTGGCCGGCCCGCTCGCCCTTCTCTTCGTGCTCGTCGCGTCGATCTCGCCCTCGGCGACGTCGCACGAGGGCGGCTTCTGCGTCGGCCCCGTCTCCCTGAAGGCGAAGGCCGAGAAGAAGGTCGCCTCCCTCGAGACGAAATTCGCCAAGAACGAGGTGAAGACCTCGGGCCTGGCCGCGAAACTCGCCGGGGCCGAGGCGGACCTCGTCGACGCCGAGGCGGACCTCGCGACGGCGGAGGCGCTGCCGGAGGGGACCGCGCAGGAGAAGAAGGCGAAGAAGAAGGCGGTGGCGGCCGCCGAGAGCGCGGTCGAGAAGCTCCAGAAGACGATCGCGAAGCTCGGGAAGAAGATCGCCAAGAAGGAGAAGAAGCGCGGCTCCCTGGTCCAGAAGATCCTGAAGGTCGACCCGAGCCGCTTCTTCACCTTCGAGCCGGAGCCGGAAGGGCCGTCGCCGTTCGACCCGCCGTGGGCCGACGTCGCGCCGGCGAACGTGATCTCGTTCGAACACGACGGGTCGCTGTCGAACGCCCAGAACGGCGAGCTCCTGCGGCAGACGATCCTCGGCCTCTCGCCGGGCGACCGCCTCGAGATCGGGGACGGCACCTACTCGATCTCCAACCACTTCACGGCGCCGCTCGTCGGCACGAGCGTGGCGCCGATCTTCGTCGTCGCCGCCGAGGGAGCGACGCCGAAGATCACGCGGCCGAACGAGTACGAGAACGTGATGAACGTCGGGACGACGACGCCGGGCTCGGCGCAGTACCTGGCGTTCCGGGGGCTCGAGTTCGAGGGCGGCTCGATGGGGATCCGGATCTACGGCGGCTCGAACGTCTGGATCGACCGGTGCGAGATCCACCACACCGCGGACGCCGGCCTGACCGCGAACACGGTCGACACCGACCACCTCTACCTGACCCGGAACCACATCCACCACACCGCGGGGTACGGCGAGGGGATGTACCTCGGCGCGAACGGCGGCGCGGTCGTCATGCGCGACTCGATCGTCGCGCGGAACCACGTCCATCACACCGGCACGACGGGCGGGCAGGGGGACGGCATCGAGCTGAAGCAGGGGAGCCACTCGAACTGGATCGTGGAGAAGAGCATCCACGTCTCGAACTACCCCTGCCTCTTCGCCTACGG
>JBICIB010000035.1:0-5259 GCA_043101415.1 Planctomycetota bacterium JB042
GCGAGATCTTGCCGGTGGTAATTTGGTCGTTCGTCATTGGGTGGTGTGGTGTTTCGGGTTGGTTTGAAGTTCCTCCCGGGACGCTACACCGCCCGATCTCGTTTACACGGCTCTTGGTACTACCTCCGGTCGTCTCGAGCCCCGTCCGGTCCCCCGTCCCCGCGCCCGCTCCGCGCGAGCGCCCTCTCCCCTGCTCTCGTTGCTCTCCCCTGCTCTCCCCTGCTCCTTCTGCCCCCCATTCCTCCTCCCCAACCGTCGGTTTCAGGCTAGATTAGAGATCCGTGCGGTCCCTCCGGGGGTCGCCGCGCCCGAACCCGGATCCCCTTCCCCACCCGCAAGTCCCGGCGCTGCTTGTGGATGGGGCGCACCCGACGAGGCCTGCCGTGGCGAAGCAAAAGGTCGTGCTCTTCCTGCCGTCGCGCGTCGATCCCTCGATCGGCGACCTGCCGGCGGCGGACCTGATGCCGCTCGAACTGCTCCACATCGCGAGTCCGGCCGAGGCGGCGGGGTACGAGGTCGTGGTGATCGACGCGATGACCGAGCCGGACTACGCGAGCCGGGTCGTCGAGGAGTGCTCGGGAGCGCTCGCGTTCGGGTCGTCCTGCATCCTCGGGTACCAGGTGTACGACGGGGCGGTCGTCGCGGAGAAGGTCCGGGCGAAGTACCCCCACCTCCCGATGTTCTGGGGCGGCTGGTTCCCCGGCTCGATCCCCGAGCTCTACCTGAGGAGCGGGTTCTGCGACGCGGTCTGCCACGGCCAAGGAGAGATCACGTTCGTCGAGATGCTGAAGGCGGCCGAGGCGGCCGGCGGGCGGAACGGCGACGCGCTCCAGGGCCGGCTGGAGGAGGTCGACGGGCTGATCCTCTGGAAGGACGGCGACGTCCACTTCACGCCGCGGCGGAAGGTCGTCCACGTCGACGAGCTCCCCGAGCCGTCGTTCCACCTGGTCGACCTCCAGAAGTACTACGTCCTGAACGCGAAGACCGCGAACCTCGGCAGCCGGGTCCGGAACCGCCTCCCGCCCCCCGAGCCGTACCGGTCGGGGACGCCGTTCCGCGGGCTGTCGTACTTCTCCTCGTTCGGCTGCCCCGAGCCGTGCGAGTTCTGCTGCTCCCCCGAGTTCGCCGGCCGGCGCTGGGTCGCGCTCGACCCGGACGTCCTCGTCCAGCGCCTCGTCGACATCCACGAGGAGCACCCGTTCGACCTCCTCCGGTTCCAGGACGCGAACTTCGGCGTCGCCGAGAAGCGGATGAAGCGGTTCTGCGAGGCGCTCATCGAGTCGGGGATCGGCATCCAGTGGAACGGCACGATCGAGATCAAGCAGATCTGCCAGTACTCCGACGAGACCCTCGACCTGATGGTGAAGTCCGGCTGCCACCTCACGTGGTTCGGCGCCGAGGCGTCGACCGGCGAGACGCAGAAGCTGATCCGGAAGAACATCAAGGAGGGGTGGACCGACCGCGCGATGGCCCGCATGCACGAGCGCGACGTCCAGTCCGGCCTCACGTACATCATCGGCTACCCCGGCGAGTCGGTCGAGTCGATGCGGGAGACGATCCACGAGGCGGCGGAGATGAAGTGGAAGTACCCGTCGTGCTCGAGCGAGGTCTTCCCGTACCGCCCGATCCCCGGCTCCGGCTTCTACCAGCCGAGCATCGAGGCGGGATACGTCCCGCCGGACACGTTCGAGGGGTGGGGGCGGTTCTTCGACTACAAGTTCAACTCCTGGTGGGGCCAGATCCCGCCGGACATCCAGAAGCTCTGGCGCCGGTACACCGTCCTCGCGCCGTGGTTCGACGGCATCGCGGGCGGCAAGGGCCCGGTGTCGAAGCTGATCCGAAAGGCCGCCGGCTGGCGGCTGCGGCACAACGCGTACGGCGCCCCGGTCGAGCTGAAGGTGTTCGACATGTTCCGGCGCGTCGCGGGCGAGAAGGCCGCCCGGACGATCTGACGAGGCGAAGACCGACGATGGCCAAGAAGAAGATCGTCCTGTTCATGCCGTCCCGGGTCGACCCGAGCATCGGGGACCTCCCGTCGCCGGACCTCCAGCCGATCGAGCTGCTCCACATCGCGAGCCCGGTCGAGGCGCTCGGGTACGAGGTGGTGATCGTCGACGCGATGGTCGAGCCGGACTACCTCCAGAAGACCGTCGAGGCCTGCGAGGGGGCGCTCCTGTTCGGGTCGTCCTGCATCCTCGGGTACCAGGTGTACGACGGCGCGAAGGTCGCCGAGGCCGTCCGCGCCCGACACCCGAAGCTGCCGATGATCTGGGGCGGCTGGTTCCCGTCGTCGCGACCCGAGCTCTACCTCCGGTCCGACTTCTGCGACGCGGTCGTCTTCGGTCAGGGCGAGGTGACGTTCGCCGAGCTGGTCTCAGCGATCGACCACGGCGAGGACCTGGAGAAGGTCGACGGGCTCGCGCTGCTCCGCGACGGCGAGCTCCACTTCACGCCGCGGCGGAAGGTGACGCCGATGGACGAGCTCCCGGCGCCGGCGTTCCACCTGATCGATCTGCAGAAGTACTACGACCTCTCGGTCCGGAACGCGCCGCACGGACGCCGGGTCCGCAACCGCCTCCCGAACCCCCTCGACATGGACCCGCAGAAGCCGCTGCGCGGGCTGTCGTACTTCTCGTCGTTCGGCTGCCCCGAGCCGTGCGAGTTCTGCTGTTCGCCGGGGATCGCGGGGCGCCGCTGGATCAAGGTCGACGCCGACACGCTGGTCGACCGGCTGATCGAGATCCACGAGCGGGACCCGTTCGACGTCCTCCGGATCCAGGACGCGAACTTCGGCGTCCTCGAGAAGCGGACCGCGCGGTTCTGCGAGCGGCTGATCGAGTCGGGGATGAACATCCGCTGGAACGCGACGATCGAGATCAAGCAGGTCTGCCAGTACTCCGACGAGACGATCCGCCTGCTGAAGGAGTCCGGCTGCCACATGCTGATCACCGGCGCCGAGGCGGCGACGGAGGAGACGCAGAAGCTGATCCGGAAGAACATCAAGGAGGGGTGGACCGACCGCGCGATCGGGCGGATGTACGACGCCGACATCCAGTTCGCGGTGACGTACATCATCGGCTACCCCGACGAGACGGTCGACTCGATGTTCGAGACGATCCACGAGGCGGCGCTGATGAAGACTAAGTACCCGACCTGCTCGTCGGAGGTCTTCCCGTACCGGCCGATCCCCGGGTCGGCCTGGTGGCAGCGCTCGCTCGACGCCGGGTACCCCGAGCCGAGGTCGTTCGAGGACTGGGGCCGGTTCTTCGACTACAAGTTCAACTCCTGGTGGGGCCAGATCCCCCCGGAGGTCCAGCAGACCTGGAAGAACTTCACCACCCTCGCCCCCTGGTTCGACGGCCTCGCCGGGGGCCGGGGGCCGATCTCGAAGTTCCTCCGGAAGCGCGCCGGCGATCGCCTCCGCCACCGGAACTTCACGGGAAAGCCGTACGAGTTCTCGGCCTACGACCTCCTCCGCCGCGTCGCCGGCCCGAAGGTCGCCAAGATGGTCTGAGCCGGGGCCGGGCCCCTGGCGGAGATCGGCCCGAGATCCCTAGACTGTCCCGTTTCCCCGACGGTACCCCCTCGGGCCGCGCCGCACTCGGCGGCGTCGACTCACGAACTGGAGAGAGAGATGAAGGTCACGACTCGTTGGATCACCCTCGCCGCCTGCGCCGGTGCGCTCGCCCTCGGCGGCTGCAGCAAGAGCGACGAGGACAAGATGAAGGACAAGATGGAGGACGCGGCCGAGAAGGTCGAGGACGCCGTCGAGGACGCCGGGGACGCGATCGAGGACGCGACCGACGGCAACTGACGCCGCCTCGTCCCCTCGGACCCGGAGCGGAGCGTGGGTCGCCTTCCCGGCGGTTCACGCTCCTTCCGCGTCCGGACCGCCCGTCGGGCGCGGGCCGCGCCGCCACGACAGCCCCCCCTCGACCGCGACCCAGACGGTCAGCACCGCGATGACGGCGCCGACGCCGCCGACCAGCCAGTTCCCGTTCGACAGGTCGCGGGTCACCTGCAGCGCCATCGCGAAGAAGGTGATCGCCATGACGATCCCCGCCGGGACCGCGAACGCCGTCGCGCGCCGCCCGAGCGTCCGGAGGTAGAGCGCGCAGATCATCAGGGTGAACGCGGCGAGCACCTGGTTCGTCGCCCCGAAGACCGGCCAGAGCGACTTCGCGCCGTGGTCGTGATCGGCGTAGATCAGGAGGCCGACCGACCCGCACGCGATCGCGCCGGAGAACCAGCGGTTCATCAGCGGCCGGACGCCGTACGTCGCGCCGAGCTCGGCGAGGACGAGGCGCTGGATCCGGAGCGCGGTGTCGAGGCTGGTCGCCGCGAACGAGATCACGAGGACCGCGACGACCGTCTTGGCGACCCCGCCCGCCAGCCCGAGCGCGGCGAGGAACCCGGCCGCCCCGTTCACGAACGCGTTCAGCGCCTCCCCGACCGCCGGGAGCTGGTGGTGCCCGGGCACGCCGGTCGCCGCGCTCCGCTCGGCGAGGAAGTCGAAGGCGTGCGCGTGCTCGGGGCCGATCCAGACCCCGGTCGCCACCGCCATCGTCGCGAGGATCGCCAGCGCCGCCTCGACGAGCATCGCGCCGTAGCCGATCGGACGGGCGTCGGTGGCGCACGAGAGCTGCTTGCTCGTCGTCCCCGACGAGACGAGGCCGTGGAACCCCGAGATCGCCCCGCACGCGATCGTGACGAAGAGCGCCGGCACCAGGCTCGGGAGCGCGTCGATCTCCCCCACCGCCGGCGCCGCGAAGTCGGGCCGCGCGATCAGGAACCCGACGTACAGCCCGAGCAGCCCGACCAGGAGCTGGTGGCTGTTGATCAGGTCGCGCGGCTGGAGCAGCAGCCAGACCGGGAGGTTCGACGCCACGTACGCGTACACCATCAGCCCGATCAGCCAGACGTGCCGCTCGAGGAACGGCGACCCCTCGGCCGGCGTCCAGAGGGCCCCGGTCGCGGTGCCGAAGATCGTGGCGTACAGGAGGGCGAGCGCCGCGATCGACGGCAGGAGCAGCGAGCGCCGCTTCGCGTACCCCCACCACCCGATGAAGACCGCGACCGCGATCTCGAGGTTGACCGGGAGGATGCTGGCCGGGAAGGCGACGAACAGGTTCGCGATCGCGAAGGCGAAGACCGCCCCGACGAGCCAGATCAGGAAGAAGATCACCAGCAGGAAGAGGATGCGCGAGCGCGGCCCGACGAACGTCTCGGTCAGGCTCCCGACCGAGCGGCCGTCGTGGC
>JBICIB010000036.1:0-2621 GCA_043101415.1 Planctomycetota bacterium JB042
CTCCGAGTTCGGTCAGCTCTACTACTTCCTGAACCACCCGTCCGAGCGCGACGTCGCCGTGCGCACGCTCGACCGGGTCGCGCGGACCATCCGGGACCTCGCCGAGGACCGCGGCATCCGGACGCTGTTCGTCCACGTCCCCGCTCCGCTCTCCGGCAACCCGCTCGGCTATCGCGACGTGCGGGACGAGCTCCTCGCCAGGGCCGGGCTGACCGAACGGGACCTCGAGGTGACCGACGAGCTCGCGGACGCGTGGCTCGCGCGCGGCGCCGCGGCCGGCCTCCGGGTGCTCGACCTGCGCCCGGTCTTCGCGCGGAGCGAGGAGCGGCTCTTCTGGACGGACGGACACCTCGACCGCGAGGGGAACGAACGCGTCGCGTCGCGGGTCGCGAACGCGATCGAGTGGCTCCTCCGGGCGGACCGCGCCGGATCACCCCCGGGGGAAGTACTGGGTCAGGTCGAGGACCGTGTGGACGCATGCGAACCACCAGACGTCCGCGCCGCGGCGCAGGACGAGGAGGACGGCTGACGCGAGGGCGGCGTCCCGCAGCAGGGGGAGGAGGCGGTCGACGCCGGCCCCGTCCGCGAGCATCGCCGGAACGTGTCCGGCGGCGAACAGGGCGCCGACCGCGACCGCCGTGAGGCGCGGGCGTCCGGTGATCGCGGCGATGCGGACGAACGCGAACGCGATCGCCACGTCCTCGAGCAGCACCTGGACCGCCACGTGCAGCCGGGTCGGGCGGGCGACGAACCGGCCGAGCTCCACGCACCGCTCCGGGTCGCCGCGGACGGCGAGGAACGCCGCCGCCGCGAGGGCCGCGAGGAGCGCGCCGAGGGCGAGGCGTTCCGGGAGCCGGTCCGTCGGGAGCCAGGCGTGGCGTCGGAGCGGGCGTCCGCGCCAGGCGATCAGCAGCAGCAGCGGCGAGAAGATCGCGATCTGGTTCGCGGCCTCGAACGCCGACCGGGAGAGGTCGGGGGCGTCCGCCCCCGCGCGGGGGAGCAGGAGGTCGTGCTGGTAGAGCTGGCCGACGGCGAGCGTCGCGACGACCGCGACGGCGAGGAGGCCGAGCTCCCGCCACGGCCGCGCGATCGCGGGCGGGCTCGGACGCGGCCAGGTGCCCGGGCGGAGGTGCGCCGCGAGGAGGAACCCGGCGAGCGCGGTCGCGTATCCGGCCGCGAGGCCGGCGGAGTGGGGGTCGGAGGTCATGCGCGGTCTCCATCCGTGGCGCCTCGGCGGGGGGCCCGACCGGATACGAAGCCCGGCCCGCGACGGTTCGCGAATCCGACGATCGGCGTCGGGGCTCCGCCTATGATCGTCCGCTCGCGCGGCGATCCGCTGGTGCCGCGGGGCGGGGCGCCGGACCGAGGTCCGGCCGGCCGCCGAGGATCGAAGGAGGAGTCCATGCGCCAGATTCTGCTTCACGGGGTCCGCGCGGCCCTCGTCGCGGTTCCGCTCTCGTTCCCCGCCGCGGCGCAGGACTGGCCGCACTGGCGCGGCCCGAACTTCGACGGGTCGACCCGCGCCGCGGGATTGCCGGCGGAGTTCGATCGGGAGAACGGCGTCCGGTGGCGCGCGCCCCTCCCGGGGCCGGGAGCGGGGACGCCGATCGTCCTCGGGGACCGCGTCTTCCTGCCGTCGCTCGACGTCGAGCACGAGACGCTCGTCGCGCTCTGTCTCGACCGGCGGACCGGCGAGGTCGAGTGGAGCCGCACGGTCGGCGGCGACTACCTCCCCGAGGGGGCGGGGAAGCTCCGCCTGCACCAGCGCAGCAACTACGCCTCCCCCTCGCCGGTCACCGACGGCGAGGTGGTGGTCTTCTTCTACGGGTCGGGCGACCTGGCGGCGTTCGCGCTCGACGGCGAGCCGCTCTGGTCGCGCAACCTCCAGCGCGACCTCGGCGACTTCGCGTTCCAATGGACGTTCTCCGCCAGCCCGACGCTGTTCGAGGGGCGGCTCTACCTGCCGGTCCTGCAGCGGAACGAGCCGGCGAACGGCTACGGGAAGCCGGGGGCCGAGTCGTTCCTGCTGCAGCTCGACCCGCGGACCGGGGAGACGCTCGTCCGTCACGTCCGCCCGTCCGACGCGCGGATGGAGTCGCTCGAGTCGTACGCGACGATGATCCCGTTCGTCGCGGAGGACGGCCGGAAGGAGCTCCTCGTCGTCGGCGGGGACGTCGTGACCGGGCACGACCCGGAGACGTTGAAGGAGCTGTGGCGGTGGGGGACGTGGAACGAGGGGCACCGCGAGATCTGGTGGCGCGTCGTCCCGTCGCCGGTCGTCGGGGACGGCGTGGTGCTGGTCTGCGCGCCGAAGCGCGCGCCGGTCTTCGCGGTGCGGCTCGGCGGCGAGGGGGATCTCGGGGAGGACGGTCTGGTCTGGAAGAGCGAGGGGAAGCGGAACCCGGTGTCGAGCGACGTGCCGACGCCGCTCTTCCTCGACGGGGCGTTCTTCGTCCTCTCCGACGTCCGGAGCGCGCTGTCGCGGGTCGACCCGGCGACCGGCGAGGTGGCGTGGACGACCGAGCTCCCGGGGCGCGCGCTCTGGCGGGCGTCGCCGACCGGCGCCGACGGGAGGGTCTACTGCCTCGACCACGCCGGCACGCTGGTCGAGATCGGAAGAG
>JBICIB010000037.1:0-6674 GCA_043101415.1 Planctomycetota bacterium JB042
ACCCCGTGCCGGCCGCGTGCATGTCCGAGCGAACGAAGGAGCTCCTCCCCCCGAGGGGCCGGGCCGACAGCGAACACCCCACCCCTACCCCCTCCCGTACCCCTTCACCGCCCCGCGCGCAGCGGACCCCGCGAAGCGGCCCATCGCACCACGCGAAGTGGACCCCGCCCCGCGCAGCGGTGTCACCGGCCCCGCGCAGCGACCCCGGCCCCGCGCAGCGACCCCGGCCTCGCGCAGCGACCCCAGCCTCGCGCAGCGAAACCAAGCCCAGCGCAGCGACGTCAGCCCCGCGCGCAGCGCCCCCCCGCGAAGCCGCCACCCCAGGCACGGGCACGGCCACGGAAGTAGATTCGGTTTTCTCGAATCCATCCCCACCCCCCTCGGTCTCCACCCCCATGACCGCCGATCCCCCGGCCCACGCCGCCGCCGCCGACCCCGACCTGGTCCGGCTCTTCCAGGAGCACCGACCCGGTCTCGCCGGCGCCGTCCGCGGGCTCCTCGGCGGCCGCGCGGAGACCCAGGAGATCCTGCAGGAAGCGTTCCTCAGGGTCTGGCGCGCCCGCGAGCGCGGCGACCTGACCGGCGACCCGGTCGGCTACGCGTTCGTCGTCACGCTGAACCTGGCCCGCGACCACCGACGGCGGAGAGCGTCCTCCGCCGCCGACGTCCCCCTGCAGGAGGTCCCGGAGATGGCACTCGGAGCGCACGGATCGTCCCCGACCGCGGGGCTGGAGCGGAGCGAGGCGGTCGCCGCGGCGCGGGCCGCGATCGAACGGCTGGCCGACGACGAGAAGGACGTCTTCTTCCTCCGGGTCTCCGCCGGCCTGACGTTCGACCGGGTCGCCGAGACGCTCGACATCCCGATCGGCACCGCGAAGACCCGCATGCGCGCCGCGCTCGCCCGCCTCCGGACCCGCCTCGCCCCCCACGCCCCCGCCCCGCTCGGGAGGGACTCCTGATGAACCCGACGAACGACTCCCCCCGCCCCGACCGGAACGACGACGCGGGCGAGCGCCTCCGCGCCGAGCTGCTCGAGCTGTTCTACGACTGCCACGAGGACCCGGAGCCGCTCCTCGAGCGGATCGCGACCGAACCGGAGGTCGCCGCGCTCTTCGAAGAGGTCCGCGCCGAGGCGGAGATCCTCGGCGAGGCGGCGCGCGACGACGTGCGGCCGCTGGCGCTCGAGGTCCCGGGAGGACGGCGGCGCACGTGGCGCGGACGGCTCGCGATCGCGGCGGCCGCGGTGCTCGTCCTCGTCCCGCTCGCGCCGTGGCTGGCGTCGCACTGGAGCGGCTGGCGCGCCCGCGCGCTCGAGCGCTCGACGCTCCGCCTCGTCGTCTCCGGCCCGGCGAGCACGGCCGACGCGGCGCCGACGTCGTTCCGGGTCGAGACCTGGAGCGGAACGGGCGACGCGCGGACTGCAACCGTGGCGTGGCGCGTCCGGGGGCAGGACGGCGCGACCCTGCATCGGAGCGAGGCGATCGTGGACGGCGCGCTCGACCTGCGGGTCCCCCCGGTCGTGGCGCCCGGGGCCACGCTCGAGGTGACCGCGCGGGCCGACGGCGACGAGCGGACGACGACCCTGCCGCTCGGCGCTCAGGTCCGGTCTCCGCTCGCGCACCTGACCGTCGACAAGCCGGTCTACCGCCCCGGCGAGACGGCGCGGCTCCGCGCGGTGCTGCTCGACCGCCTGACGCTGGCGCCGATCGACGAGCGCGTCCGCCTGCGGGTCGTCGACGCGCTCGGGAACCCGGTCACCACGATCGTCGAGCGGTCCGAGGACGGCGTCGTGGCGTCGGCGCTCGAGATCGCGGACGACGCCGCCGGCGGCGAGTGGGCGTTCGAACTGCGCGACGCGAACGACCGGTTCACGGTCGAGCGGCTCCCGTTCCAGGTCCGCCTCTTCCAGGCGCCGAAGCTGAAGACGACGCTCGTCCTCGACCGCGAGACGTACGCGCCGGGCGAGACCGGGAGCGCCGCGCTCGCCGTCGAGCGGCTCGCGGGCGGGGCGGCGGCGGGCGCGACGGCGACGGCGATGCTCGTCGTCGACGGCGAGACCGTCGAGTCGCACGATCTCGTGCTCGACTCCGCCGGCGAGACGACGGTCTCGTTCACCGTGCCGGAGACCGTCGAGCGGGGCGAGGCGCGGCTGGTGGCGCGGATCGCCGACCGGGGCGTCGTCGAGACGACGCTCGAACCGTTCGTCGTCCCGACCGGCCGGGTCGACGTCGCGTTCTTCCCCGAGGGCGGAGACCTCGTGGCCGGGCTCGAGAACCGGGTGTACGCCGAGGTGACCGATCCGCTCGGCCGGCCGTTGGCGGCGGAGGGACGCGTGGTCGACGACGCGGGGCGCGAGGTCGCCGCGTTCGACACGCAGCACCAGGGGCGGGCGCGGTTCTCGTTCACGCCGGTTCGAGGCCGGACGTACCGGCTCGAGATCGAGTCGCCGGCCGCGCCGCCGGTGCCGCTCCCGACGCCGGTCGCGGACGGCGTGACGCTGGCGGCCGTCGCCGATTCGTACGAGGCGGGGGCGGGGCTCGCGCTGACCGCGTCGACCCCGACCGAAGGGCCATGGATGGTCGCCGCCTTCTGCCGCGGCGTGCTGGTCGCGCAGGACGCGTTCGCCGGCGCCGGGCGCCACTCCGTCTCGCTCGGCGTCCCGCCCGAGGTCGCGGGCGTCCTCCGGGTGACCCTCTTCGACGCCGCGCTCGAGCCGCGCGCCGAGCGGCTCGTCCA
Source organism: Planctomycetota bacterium JB042 (assembly GCA_043101415.1). Lineage (GTDB taxonomy): Bacteria > Planctomycetota > B15-G4 > B15-G4 > JADJEK01 > JAUIEL01. Next base: position 2,737 of record JBICIB010000037.1, read on the forward strand.
CCGCGCGTCCGGGAACGACCTCCGGGTCGCCGTGACCCCGCTCGACCCGCGCGTGGCGCCGGGCGACGCGCAGAAGGTCGAGGTCCGGACGACGGACGGAGCGGGGTCTCCCGTGAGCGCGATCGTCGGACTGACGGTGACCGACCGCGCGGTGCGGGACCTCGTCGGCGAGCCGCGGATCGGCCTCGCCGACCAGGCGTGGCTGGTCGGCGACGTCCGCGAGCTGGAGGACGCGGGCGAGTTCCTCGGCGGCGGACCGGACGCCGCGCGGAACGTCGACCTCCTCCTCGGCACGCGCGGCTGGCGCCGGTTCGCCTGGGTCGACCCGGCGTCGTTCCTCGAGCGCCACGGCGACGAGGCGAAGGCGCTCCTCGCGCTGGAGGCGGCGGGGACGCCCCCGCGCGTCGTCGACACGCGGCGCGAGGGGAAGGCCGAGATCTCGGCGCTGAAGGCGAGCGAGCGGCGGCTCGGCCGGACCGCGCGCGGCCTGTTCGTCCTCGCGCTCCTGGTCGCGGGGACGCTCCTCCTCGCCGCCGGGGCGGCGTGGCTCGCCCGGCGGATCGCCCCGACCGTCCGGTTCGCGGCGCCGGTCGCGGCGGCGCTCGCGGTCGCGCTCGTCGCCGGGCTCCTGACGCGGACGGCGTCGCGTTTCGCGGCGGGCCCCCTCGAGGAGAAGGGGGAGTTCTTCCTCGCCGCCGGGTTCGCCGAGGACGCGATGGCCCCGGTCGCGGCGGCGGCGCCGGCCCCGGGCGCGGTCTTCCTCGACGACCAGCCGGAGGCCGAGGAGGAGCAGTGGCTCGGCCTCGAGGAGCTCGGGTACGTCGGCGCCCCGGGCGGAGGCGGCGGCGGCCCGAGGTTCGCCGCGCTGAACAAGGGGCTCCTCGACGCGGAGGAGGTCGCGCTCGAGGACGCCGACGCGGTCGGTCGGGTCGCGGGAGACGACGGCGACGACTTCCGGTTCGCCGACGACAAGGCGTTCGAGGCGCGACGGTGGAAGAAGGCGCGCCTCCAGCGCGTCCGCGTCTACGCCCACCGGAACCCTCGGAGCGGAGCGAGGACCGACTTCACGGAGACCGTCTACTGGAACCCCGCGCTCCGGACCGACGAGGACGGCCGGGCGACGGTCGAGTTCGACGTCAGCGACGCGGTGACGACCTGGTCGGCCTTCGCCGACGCGCACGGCGCGAGCCGGATCGGCCAGGGGGCGGCCGCGTTCGACGCCGCGCTCCCGTTCCGGATGCTCGCCAAGCTGCCGAACGAGGTGACGCAGGGGGATCGGCTCGAGCTCCCGATCGCGCTCGTGTCGGACGACCCGGAGATCGAGCGGGCGACGGTCGCGGTCGAGGCGCTCGGCCCGCTGACGCTCGCCGGCGACGTCCCGGGCGAGGTCGGGCTGGCCGACGGCGGCGCGCGGGTCCTCGTGCCGCTCGAGGTCGGCGCCGCGTCCGACGCCGACGCGCGGCTCGTCTTCCGCGGCGACGGCGTCCGCTGGGGCGACCGGGTCGAGCGGACGCTCCGGGTGGTCCCCCGCGGATTCCCGCAGCGGGTCTCGAAGAGCGGCGTGGTGACCGACCGCGTCGCGTTCCGCGTCGACCTCCCGGCCGAGGTGACGCCGGGGTCGCTCCGGACCTCGCTCACGCTCTACCCGTCGCCGCTCGCCGACCTGATGCGGGGGATGGACGGGATGCTCCGCGAGCCGCACGGCTGCTTCGAGCAGGCGTCCTCCTCGAACTACCCGAACGTCCTCGCCCTCGCCTACCTCGAGGCGGCCGGCGGCGACGACCCGGCGTTCGAGCGGCGGGCGCGCGAGCTCCTCGGGAGGGGGTACGCGAAGATCACGGGGTACGAGTGCTCGGAGCGCGGCTACGAGTGGTTCGGCGGCGACCCGGCGCACGAGGCGCTCTCGGCGTACGGCCTGCTCGAGTTCCACGACATGACGCGCGTCCACGACGTCGACCGCGCGATGGTCGACCGGACGCGCGCGTGGGTCCTCTCCCGCCGCGACGGCCGCGGCGGCTACGAACGGAACGCGCGCGCGCTCGACTCGTTCGGGGCCGCGCCGCCGGAGGTGACCGACGCGTACGTCACCTACGCGCTCGCCGCGACCGGGGACGATCCGGCCGCGATCGCGACCGAGCTCGATCGGCTCGCCGTCCGCGCGGTCGAGAGCGACGACCCGTACGAGGTCGCGCTCGCCGCCGGCGCGCTGCACGAGGCCGGCCGAGCAAACGCCGCCGACGCCGCGCGCGACCGCCTGAAGTCGATGCAGCGGGCCGACGGCTCGCTCGTCGGCGCGACGACCAGCATCACGTCGTCCCGCGGCGTGAACCTCGCGATCGAGACGACCGGCTGGGCGGCCTTGGCGTGGCTGCAGGACGACGACGACCGCGCGCACGTCGAGCGGGCGGTCGAGTTCCTCCTCTCGAACCGCTCCGGCGGCGGCACGTTCGGCGCGACGCAGGCGACGATCGTGGCGCTCCGGACGCTCACCGCGTACGCCGAGGAGACCCGCCGCGTCGCGCACGCCGGCGTCGCCCGCGTCGTCGTGAACGACCACGAGGTCGAGGCGCTCTCGTTCCCGGCCGGCCACCGCGGCGCGCTGACGATCGCCCCGTTCGCCGACGCGCTGCGCGAGGGGGAGAACGAGGTCGTGATCGAGTTGACCGGCGACAACGAGTTCCCCTGGTCGTTCGACCTCGCCTACCACTCCGAGCAGCCGGCCGACCACCCGGACGCGGCGGTCGCCGTCGAGACCTCCCTCGCGCGCGACGAGGTGGAGGAAGGGGAGACCGTCCCCCTGACCGTCCGCGTCGAGAACCGCACGGACGACGGCCTCCCGATGACGATGGCGATCGCCGGCCTCCCCGCCGGCCTCGAGGCCGACCCGAAGGTCCTCGACGACCTGAAGGAGGCCGGCCGGTTCGACCTCTGGGAGCAGGCCGGCCGCGACGTCGTCCTCTACTGGCGCGGCCTCGCCCCGCGCGCGTCGAAGGAGGTGACCCTCGACCTCGTCGCCCGGATCCCGGGCACCACGACCGGCCCCGCGTCGCGCGCGTACCTCTACTACACGTCCGACCAGAAGCGATGGGCGCCGCCGCTGACCGTCCGCGTCGTCGCGAACGGCGCCGCCGCGGACGTCGAGACCCCGCCGTCCCCCCTCGCGCTCGAGCTCCTCGAGGAGCTCCGCCGCTTGGTCGAGGCGAAGGTGGCCGCCCCGGACCTCGAACTCGGCGCCGCGCTGACCTGGGCGAAGGAGAGAGCGACGCCCGAACTGTTCGCCCGCCTCGCCGCCCGCCTCGGCGCGTCGCCCGAGGACGTCGCGAAGCGCTGGCTCGCCCGCGAGCGCGGCGCGCCGCTCGGCCGCTGGTCGTACGGCGCGGGGACGTTCGTCCTCGGGTTCCAGAAGGCGACGGACGGCTTCGAGGGCCGAGACGCCGACGACTCGACGTCCCGGCCGCCGTGGCCGGCCCGCGACCTGCAGGAGCGGATCGCCGAGAGGCTCCGCGAGAAGGCGCTGGAGAGGGCCCGGTCCGCGAAGACCGAAGCCTCGACCGATCTCGCCGACGTCCCCCCCACGGACGTCGAGTGGTGGGACGGCGCGTCCCTGCGAGACCGGACGTCGTTCCTCCTCGCGTTCTTCGTCGAGCTCTCCGGCACCTTCGAGCCCCTCCCCCCCGACCGCCGCGACTGCGCGACCTGCGCGGGACGAGGACACGTCGACTTCTTCGGCGCGAGCGATCCCGAGAAGCTCCGAGCGGTGATGCCGTGCCCGCGGTGCAAGACGCTCGGATTCGATCGCATCGCCGTGGCAAGGTGAGGAGGGGAAGCAGGGGAGAGCAAGGGAGAGCAACGAGAGCAGGGGAGAGGGCGCTGACGCGGCGGAGGTACTCGGGGGTGATCATCAGGTGGAGGGCGATCACCTTGGCGGGGCGGCCGAG
>JBICIB010000038.1:0-5860 GCA_043101415.1 Planctomycetota bacterium JB042
CCCGCGTCCCCGCCCGCCCCGACGAACGGGGACGCGGTCGCGGTCACCCGGACGATGGCGGTCGACGTCGAGGAGCGCTGACGCCGTCCGCCGCGAAGACGTGCACCATCTCGGGGACGAGGTCGACCGCGACGGACGTGTCGGCTCGCAGAGCCGGCCGGACGTCGTGGGAGGAGACGAGCCTCGCCGCGCCCGCGGCGACCGTGGTCCGGCGGCGACCGCCCGCGAGGCGGGAATCCAGCACTCTCGCGCTGCCGCCGTCGTCCGCACGGAGCCGCACCCCCTCGTGGCGGACGACGACCGCGACCCGGTCTCCGTCGGCGAAGCCTCGCGCGTCGACCTCGCCGAACGGCGTGCGGGCGCGGCCCGCGGCGACGACGCCGTCGAGCCGCGTCGTCTCGCCGAGGAACCGGGCCGCGAACTCGTCCGCCGGTCGGAAGAAGAGGTCCTCGGCCGAGCCGACCTGGACCAACGCGCCGGCCGAGAGGAGCGCGATCCGATCGCCGAGCTGCATCGCCTCCTCGGCGTCGTGCGTGACCAGGAGCGTGGCCGCGCCCGCCCGCTCGAGGACGGCGCGGGTCTCCTCGCGCACCCGCCGGCGCACCTCGGCGTCCAGCCCGGAGAACGGCTCGTCGAGGAGCATCACCGCCGGCCCGGGCGCCAGCGCGCGCGCGAGCGCCACCCGCTGCTGCTCCCCTCCCGAGAGCTGGTGAGGGTAGCGGGCGGCCGACGCCTCCATCCCGACCCGTCGCAGCGCCTCCTCGACGCGCGACCGCCGCTCCGCCCCCGGCCGGCCGGAGAGCCCGAACGCCACGTTCGCGGCGACGGTGAGGTGCGGGAAGAGCGCGAAGTCCTGGAAGACCATCCCGACGCCGCGCCGCTCCGGAGCGACGTGGAGACGACCGGCGGCGACCTCCCGTCCCCCCACCGAGACCGAGCCGCCCGCCAGCCGCTCCAGCCCGGCCGCGACCCGCAGCAACGTGCTCTTGCCGCACCCCGACGGCCCGAGCAGGGAGACGATCTCCCCCTCTCCGACCGCCAGCGTGACGCCGCGCAGGGACGGCACGCCGTCGTACGCGTGACGGACGTCGCGGACCTCCAGCCCGCTCACGTCGCGTCCTCGATCCGCGACCGATCGATCGCGCGGCTCAGGAGGACGACCGGACCGATCCCGACCGCCACGATCAGGAGCGCGGGGAGCGCCGACTGCGCGAGCCGCTCGTCGGACGCGTACCGGTGCACCGAGACGGCGAGCGTCTCGAGGTCGAACGGCCGGACGATCATCGTGGCCGGGAGCTCCTTCACGACGTCGACGAAGACGAGGAGCGCCGCCGTCAGCACGCTCCCGCGCAGGAGAGGCGCGTGCACCTCGAACATGACCCGCCCCGGCCCGCGGCCGAGGGTGCGCGCCGCGGCATCGAGCGAAGGGTGGATCCGTGCCAGCCCGGCGTCGACGGTCTGCAGCGAGAGGGACGAGAACCGGACCGCGTACGCGAACAGGAGCGCGACCATCGTCCCGCCGACGAACGTGCCGAACGTGCGGTCGAACGCGCCGAGGGTGAACAGCACGCCGACGGCGATCACCGACCCCGGCACCGCGTACCCGAGCGAGACGAGCCGGGCGCAGATCCGCAGCGGCCAGCCCCGGTCGATCCGCCGGCCGTAGCCGACGAGGACCCCGATCCCGACGATCACGACCGACGCCGCGGCGGCGATGAAGAAGCTGTTCCCGGCGAGTCGGGCGAGCTCGCCGCCGCGGGCCGCGCCCCCCCGGTCGATCGCGAGGTGGAGCAGCACGCCGGTCGGCACGGCGAAGCCGAGGAGGACCGGGACCGCGCAGGCGATCGTCGCCGCGACTCCGCGGACGCCCCGCAGCGGGATCGGCCGGAGCGGACGGCGCCGTCCCGTGGTGTGGTGGTACCGCGCGCGCCCCCGCGCCACCCGCTCGAACGCCAGGATCGCTCCGACCAGCAGGACCATCAGGCCGGCGAGCTTCGCCGCCGCCTCCGGAGACGCCAGCGCGGTCCAGCTCCGGTAGATCCCGGTGGTGAACGTGTTGACCGCGAAATGGTCGACCGCCCCGTAGTCGCCGAGCGTCTCCATCATCGCCAGCGCGACGCCCGCCGCCACCGCCGGTCGCGCCAGCGGCAGCGCGATCGACAGGAACGAGCGCCACGGGCCGCGCCCGAGCGTCCGGCCGACCTCGAGGACGCAGAGCGACTGCTCGAGGAACGCGGCGCGCGCCAGCAGGTAGACGTACGGGTAGAGGACCAGCGAGAACGTGACGATCGCCCCCCCGACCGACCGGATCTCGGGGAACCAGTAGTCCCCGCGGCCCCACCCGAACCCGTCGCGCAGCGCGGACTGGACCGCCCCGCTGAACTGCAGCAGGTCGGTGTAGGTGTACGCCATCAGGTACGTCGGCATGGCGAGGGGGAGCAGGAGCGCCCACGTCCAGACGCGGCGCCCCGGGAAGGAGCACATCGTGACGAGCCACGCGGTCGTCACGCCGACCGCCGCCGTCCCGACGCCGACCCCGACCAGGAGGAGCGCCGAGTTCACGACGTACTCCGCGAGGACGGTGTCGACGAGGTGCGGCCAGATCCCCTCGCTGTCCGCGCCGACGTGCGCGACGACGAGCGCCACCGGGAGGGCGACGCTCGCCGCGATCAGGAGCGCGGCGACGGACCAGGGGCTCGGGTTGGCGACCGCCCCGGCCCCGCGCGCGCGGTCGGTCGTCCGGCCGCTCAACGCCAGCCGACGCGGTCCATGAGCAGGATCGCCTGCTTGTTCCGGCGACCGAGCTCCTCCACCGGCGTCTCGGTGTCGAACTCGAACTCCAGCCAAGGCTTCACGACGTCGTCCGGCTCGACCCCGGGGACGACCGGGAACTCGTTGTTCCCGCGCGCGAGCATCCGCTGCGAGGCATCGGAGAGGAGGAACTCGAGGAGCCGGCGGGCGTTCTCCTCGTTCTTCGCCGTCTTCACGATCCCGGCGCCGCTGACGTTGACGTGCGTCCCGCGGCCGCCCTGGTTCGGAAAGAAGATGCCGACCTTCTCGACGACCTCGCGGTCCGCCGGGTCGTCCGACTTCATCAGCTTGGCGTAGTAGTAGCTGTTGGCGACGGCGAGGTCTCCCTCGCCGGCCGCGACGGCGCGGATCTGGTCGGTGTCCCCGCCCTGCGGCTTCCGGGCGAGGTTCGCCACCAGGCCGCGCGCCCACTCCTCGGTCGCCTCCTCACCGACGCGGGCGAGGAGCGAACCGACGAGTGACTGGTTGTAGACGTTCGACGACGAGCGGATCAGGACGCGCCCCTTCCACTTCGGATCGGCGAGCGCCTCGTACGTCGAGAGCTCCTCGGGCCGGACCGCGGAGCGGGCGTAGAAGATGCAGCGCGCGCGCTTCGTCAGCGCGAACCAGTGCCCCTGCGAGTGCCGCAGGTGTTCGGGGACGCGCCCCTCGAGCCGCTCCGACCGGAGCGGCTCGAACAGCCCCGCCGCCTCCGCCGCATGCAGCCGGCCGGCGTCGACGGTGACGTACAGGTCGCACGGCGAGTTCGCTCCCTCGCTCCGGATGCGCGCCAGCAGCGCGTCGCCCGAGGCCTCCACGAGGCGGACGGCGATGCCGGTCTCCTCCTCGAAGGCCCGGTAGAGCTCGCGGTCGGTGTCGTAGTGGCGCGAGGAGTAGACGTTCACCTCGCCGGAGACGTCGTCCACCGGGTCGGCCGCGGCGAGCGAGAGAGCGGCGAACAGGAGCAGGGAGGGGCACGACATGGGTTGCGTCCTCGGGGTCGGGGGCGGAGCGGGGAAGAACCTACCGGGCGGCGCGCGACTTCGCGCCCCGGCGGTCCGGTCGATTCGGTCGATTCATCGGTCTCGGACCCGGTCGGGCGGCGCGGCCGGGACCGTCGCCCGCCGCGGGACTCACCCTCCAGAGGGCTGCGGCGCGATGCCGGCCCGACGCGTGCCGGACTCGACGCGCATGCGGAGCCCGTCGAGCGCCTCGAAGGTGACGTAGCGCGCGACGCGGGCGGCGATCGCCTCCGCGTCGGGGTCGGAGCTCGAGGCGATCGCCCAGAGCGCGCCCGCGAACCCGCGGGTCGGCGGCGGCTCGTCGAAGAACCACTGACGGGCGTACTCGACGAGGCCGAGCGCCCGGCACTCCCGCTTCTGCTCCGCGAATCGGAGGTCGAGGGTCCGTTCGATCCGCCGGGCCAGGCCCCCGCCCGGGCGATGGCACGCCTGGTGGACGACGTCGCGGAGCATGGCGTGCCGCGCCGTGGAGGTGCAGGGGAGCGGCGTCCGGGTGCTCGAACAGAGGTTCTCGAGTTCGCCGGTGTCGAACGCGAGGGCCAGGACCGCGTCCATCAGCCCGCACGGGACGTTCCAGATCCGGGGTCCGGGAGGGGGACTCATGAGGTGCGCGCTCCAGCTCGCCGTTTCGCAACTGAGAATCATTCTCATTCCGAGGCCGGGCGTCAAGCACGAATCGCGACGGTTCTCGTCTCCTCCGAACGGACCGGACGACGGACGCGCCCGCTCCCTCCCACGGGCGCCCACCCCACCGCCTCCCGTCACTGGCCGAAGTGCAGTTCCAGGCCTCGGCTGAAGGCGAATCCCGCCGGCCCGACCGGATCGGCGACGATCATCTGCGTGTAGATCGACTGGTCGAGGAACGGCACGGAGGACGGGATCGGCTTCAGGAACGTGTTCGGGACGGACGAGTCGGGCGGGAAGATCGGCACCATCTCGACCACGTCGATGCTGGCCAGGACCGTGCCGCCGAGCGCCGGGATCGAGGCCTCCTTCTTCCCCGCGATCAGCAGGCCGACCGTCTGCACCGGGACGGAGCTGATGCAGTCGATCGCCACCGACGTGCCGACGACCGGCGGGGTGAGCGGGTGGAGGATCGGAGGATGGCCGAGCGCGCCGGGAACGCCCGCGCCGTACGTCCGGGTGTACGCGACCGTCGAGTCGAATCGGAAGCCGTCGTAGGAGGCCTCGATGCCGTTCGTGTCGAGGACGACCCTCTTCACGTCGGGGAACTGCGTCAGGTCGATGAGCCCATGGCTCCCCGAGAATCCCGCCAGGTGGAGCGTCGCCACGGAGGTTCCGAACTCGATCGTCACCACGTACGACCCGCTCGTCTCGACGAAGTCCGAGAACGAGAGGAAGTCGACCGGCGGGTCGAAGTCGAGGACGAGGTTCCGGCCGAGGTCGAAGTCGGAGGTCGTCCCGATCTTCCGCGGCGCGATCTTCGGGTTCGACCCGACCAGACGCACGGCCATCTCGTAGCCCGGCTCCGACGAGAACGTGACCCCCGGGTACTGCTTCGAGATCTTCTGGTTTGGCGTGGCCTCGTCGAAGTCGATCTCGTGCGTCTTCGCCTCCGCGGCGGCGGGGAGCGCGGCGGCGGTCAGGACGGCGAGGAGCAGGAGGCGCGGGTTCCGCTTCATCGGGTTCATCGGGTTCATCGGGTTCATCGGGTTCATCGGAATCGTCCTTTCGGGTTCCGGATCGGGTTCGGCCGGGAGAACGGGATCCGGGCGGCGAACGGACGGCGGTTTCCGCGAGGAAATCGCGTCGCCCGGCCCCCGGCCCCCGATCCGGTAGACTCCCGGCGGGCGCGCACGACCCGCGGACGACGCCCGGACCGACGGCGCGGAGGGCGAGGTGGCGCGGCTCCTGGAACCGCTGCGAACGGGACGACTCCCCTCCCCCCCGGGGGCGGCGTGAGCCGCCGCGCCGACGAGCTCTTCCTCGCCGCGTGCCGGCTCCCGGACGGGGAGCGCCGGGCCTTCCTCGAGCGCGAGTGCCGGGGCGAGGACCTCCTGCGCCGAGAGGTCGAATCGCTCCTCGAG
>JBICIB010000039.1:0-4468 GCA_043101415.1 Planctomycetota bacterium JB042
GATCGCGTGGTGCGCCACGATCCCGTGCCGGACCGCGGGGGGCAGCGCGTCCCGATCGAGCCCCTTCACGAAGTCGCCCAGGAGGTTCCCGAGGACCGCCTCGTCCGAGGGGCCGGCGAGGGTGACGTGCGCGAGGTAGTTCACCCGGGACAGCGTAAGCGCTCGCGGCCGAACGCGCGCGCCCTACCGCTTCGCCCGCCGCGCCACCGACGCCACGCGCGCTCCGAGCCGCCGCGCGCCCGCCAGCTCCTCCTCGGTCCACTCCGCGTCGTCGCCGCTCGTCGCCGCCGTCGCGCCGAGTTCGCCGTACCCGCCGTCCCCCTCCTTCACGATCGGCCCGACGACGATCATCCGGTTGTTCAGCATGTACAGCAGGAGCGACACGACGACGTGCTCCTTCCCGCCCGTGAGGTGCCCACCCGTCGCGAACGCTCCCCCGACCTTGTCCTGCAGGTTCACCCCCCGCTTCCAGACCCAGTCGGAGAGGACCGTCATCATCTCGCCCGGCACGTTCGCGTAGTGCGTCGGCCCGCCGAGCACCAGCCCGTCGGCGCGCGCGAGGTCGTCGACGGTGATCTCCGCGATCGGCTTCCGCACCGCCCGCACCCCCTCCACCTCCCGCGCTCCCTCGACCACCTCCAGCGAGAGCCGCTTCGTCTTCCCCGAGACCGAGTGGTACCCCACGAGCACCACCGTCGCCCCGTCCCCCGCCGCCGCCGCGACCGCCGCCTCCCCGCCGCCGCCGCCCGTCCCCCGATCGCACCCGCCCAGGACGACCGCGAACACCGCCACCGACCAGGCCACCGTACGCATCGATCCACCTCCGGACCCCGATCGTACGAGCGGGCATCCCGTGCCAAGGTCGATTCGTCCGCACGTTCGACGTCCGGAGAGCTCACCCGATCGATCCGGGCGAGGCATGTCCACCTGCCCCCCCCGTCGGTCCACCCACGACCCCGACACCCTGCGCCAGCGCCCTCTCCCCTGCTCTCCCCTGCTCTCCCTTGCTCTCCCTTGCTCTCCCCTGCTCCCCCTAGAACTGGAAGTAGATGAACGGCTTGTACTCCACCGCCGCGAGCCCCAACGCCACCGCCCACCCCACCCCGTACGCCGCCGCCCAGAGGACGTCCGGCAGCCGCCTCAGCGGGGTCGCGCCGAGGCGCCAGGCCGCGAAGTGGAGCGCGACGCAGAGGGCGAGCGCCCACCAGAGGATCGCCGGCAGAGCCTCCGCGCCGGCGCTCCCGCCGAACAGGATCGAGAGCTGGGTCCCGTTCTTCTGGAAGCTCTCCGCCCGGAAGACGGTCCACGACATCATCAGGACGAACGTCGTGATCAGCGGGCCGAGGAGGTGGACGGTCCGCCGGAGGACGCTCTCCTCCGGCACGAGCCGGATCCACCACTGCACGGAGATCAGCAGGATCGCGTGGATCACGCCGAACAGGACGAAGTTCCAGCCGGCGCCGTGCCAGAGCCCGCAGAGGACGAGGACGATCACGAGGTTCCAGGTCGTCCGGGCCGCCGTCCCGCGGTTCCCGCCGAGCGGGACGTAGAGGTAGTCGCGCAGCCAGAACGACAGCGTCATGTGCCAGCGGCGCCAGAAGTCGCGGACGCTCGTCGTGAAGTACGGGAAGTCGAAGTTCTTCGGCAGCGTGTACCCGAGCATCGCCGCCGACGCGATCGCCATGTCGGAGTAGCCGGAGAAATCGCAGTAGAGCTGCACGTGGAAGATCGCGAGCGACATCCAGTTGCTCGCCGCGTCGAAGGCGCCGGGGTCGGACAGGACCCGGTCCGCGAACGGCGAGAGGTTGTCGGAGACGCACGCCTTCTTGAAGTACCCGACCAGGAACAGCCCGAGGCTCGCCCGGAAGGGGACGTCGGCGAGCCGCTTCCTCTCGACGAGCTGCGGCATGAACTCGACCGCGCGCACGATCGGGCCGGCGACGAGCTGCGGGAAGAACGCGACGAACAGCGCGAAGTCGATCGGGTCCTCGCTCGGCGCGAGGAGACCGCGGTGGACGTCGATCGTGTAGCTCAGGGTCTGGAACGTGTAGAAGCTGATGCCGACCGGCAGCACGATCTCGAGCACGGGCATCGACGCCGGGAGCCCGAGCGTCTCCAGCAGCGCCGCCGCCGACTCGACGAAGAAGCCGAGGTATTTGAAGACCGCGAGCAGTCCGAGGTTCACGACCAGGCTCGCGACCAGCCAGAACCTCCGCGAGATCGGCGCCGGGTCGCGGGCGAGCATCCGTCCCGCGGTCCAGTCGGTCGCCGTGGAGACCCAGATCAGCGAGAGGAACCGCCAGTCCCAGGCGGCGTAGAACGCGTAGCTCGCCAGGAGCAGCAGGACCTTCCGGGCCCGGTGCGACGGGAGCGCCCAGTGCAGCGCGAAGACGGCCAGGAAGAAGAGGACGAAGCGCGGCTCGGTGAAGATCATCGTTCGCCGACGACCCGGACGAACCGCTCGGCGAGGAGGCGCGTGAAGCGCACCGCGCCGGACTCGGAGAGATAACGGTCGTTGTAGCGGCTCTCGAGCGCGTACAGCTCGGCGAACAGGTGCGGCCGGTTGAAGCCGAGGAGCGGCGCCGGCAGCGGGATCGGTTCGGACCGCCGGTAGAGCTCCGGCGTCGGGCTCTCGCCCGGCATCACCACCAGCAGGAGCCGCGCGCCGGCCGCCTCGACGTCGCGCGCGAGCGCCTCGAGGTGCGAGTCGTCGACGAGCTCCCGATCGATCGCGTTCCAACGCTCGAGCTTCCGCGCCAGCTCCCGCACCCCCGTCTCGTCGATCTTGCGCCAGTCCCCCTCCATCCGCAGGCGGTCTGCCCTCGTGATCACCGGCTCGTACCCGCGCCCGCCGACGAGGCGCTCTCGCATCATGGCGTGCCGCCGGGGTTCGTCCGAGAAGCGGCGGACGAACACGTCCCGGACCCGGCCGTATCCGGTCACGTGGGCGAGCGTCGGCAGGAGGTGGTGCCAGACCTGCTCGAGCTGGCGGACGAACGGCGCGTCGACGGCGAAGACGTGGCGACACGCGGTCAGGAACTGGCGGGGCGTGTGCCAGAAGACCGACCGGTCGGAGAGGCGGCTGCTCAGCCCGATGCGATACGGCTGCGGCCGTTGGTACTCGAGCAGGACGTACCGGAGCCGCGCCGGCCGGAGCGCGAGCAGGCCGCGCACGATGCGGTCCGACTCGAGCTCGTGCGCGCCCCCGACCCCGAAGTTGTACGAGCGGACCTCGAAGCCGCGCGCCGCGCACTCCCGGTCGAACTCCTCCGGGACGAACCCGCGGAGGACCCGGCTCGAGCCGACGACCAGGAGCTCGACCTCGTCCTTCACGGCGCCGAAGTCGTCCCGCTTGATCGCGAGCTGCTCCCGGTCGGGCCACGGGACGAGGCGCCCGAGCGCCGCCGCGGCGCCGAGGAACGAGCAGAGGAACGCGACGACCGTCAGCAGGACGTGGGAGAGCTTCACGGAGCCGCCTCTCGGCGCCGGGGTGGAGCGGGGGAGTGGAACGGGTTCGCTGGGGGCGCGGAGTATACTCGGCGCGACGTCGGGACTCCACGCCCGGAGGGACCCCATGCAGAGAGCCCCCGCCCTCGCGCTCGCGACGCTCCTCGCGCTGGCCGGCTCCGCGTTCCCCGCCTCGTCGTACGACCTGGTCGAAGACCTCCCCTACTCGACCGCGCACCCGGACCTCCTGTTCGACTGGTACCGCCCCGCGGGCCCCGGACCGCACCCGGCCGCGGTCTTCGTGCACGGCGCCTTCCTCGCCGGCGGGGGCAAGGCGGACGTCCGGACGGCCGAACCGAACGTCCTGCTGCTCGACATGCTCCTCGCGCACGGCGTGACGGTCTTCTCCATCGACGTCCGTCCGTTCCCCGAGTTCATCCACCCGGCCCAGCTCGAGGACGCCGGCGTCGCGATCCAGTTCCTGCGCCATCACGCGGCCCAGCACGCGATCGACCCGAACCGGCTCGCGGTCTGGGGGCAGTCGGGAGGCGCGGTGATCTGCGGGTGGCTCTCGTACGGCGCGGACCTCGCCGCGGCGTCCGGGACGCCGCAGTCCCAGGTCTCGACCCGACCGCAGGCGTTCGTCAACTCGGTCGGCCTGAGCGACTGGCAGCTCCTCCACCCCGGCCTCCCGGGCTGGATGTTCGGGAAGGCGACGCTCGGCGAGGTCGACGCGGGACTCCTGAAGGCGGCCTCCTTCGCGCAGAACGTGCTCGACGTGCCGCGGACGTCGACGCCGCCGGTCGCGTCGCTCTTCCCCGGCCCGGTCGGGACGCCGCCGCTCCTCGACGTCCACGACACGCTCATGATGAAGGTGCTGCACGCGAACCTGGCGAGCGGCTTCCCCGCGGTCGCGGCGCAGTCGCGCGAGCTGACGCGGGTCGAGCATCCGACCGAGGGGACGCGGCAGGAGCTGGTCGCGGAGTGGCTGCTCGATCTCTTCGGCCTCCCGTCCGACGTG
>JBICIB010000040.1:0-3191 GCA_043101415.1 Planctomycetota bacterium JB042
CGCGTCGACGCCGTCGGCGGAGCTGCCGGAGATCAGGCCGACGACGGTGTGGCGGGCCCGCTCCCTCAGACGCAGGAGCCGCTCGACCGGGTCGTCCGGAGGGGACGTCACGGGCACGAGCGGCTCGCGCGGTTCCCGGCTTCGTCGCCGGCCGGGGTGGCGGTCGGCGTCCGGACGGAGGTCAAGGAATCTCGATCTCGACTCCGACCTTCAGGCGGTCCGGGTTCGGGATCGCGGCCGGGTTCGCGTCGGCGATGCGGCGCCACTGGGTCGGCGCCCCGTAGAACTGGCGCGCGATCGAGCTGAGCGTGTCCCCGCTCTTCACGACGTACTTCACGCCGCCCGCCGTCGAGCCGGACGCGCGCGCCGCCGTCCGCTCGCGGGACGGACGCGAGCGCGGCGCGTCGATCTCGTCGACGTCGAGCTGCGGGACGTTCAGGACCATGCCGGCGCGGAGGCGGCGCGGGTCGACGTCCTCGTTCGCCTTCTCGAACTCGACGTAGAGGTTCGCGTCTCCGAAGTACTCCTGCGCGAGGCTGGAGAAGTTGTCGCCGGAGCGGACCGTGTGCGTGCGCGGCAGCGTGGTCGCCGGCGCCGGCGCGGGCTCGGGGACGCCGAAATCCGGTTCGTCGGTGACGTTCCGCGGCGAGGCCGGAGGCGGGTCGTTCTCGAACTCGTCGTCCTTGATTTCGATGAGCCGCGGGCCGGGGATCGGGTCGTCGCCGCCGTCGTAGTCGGTCGGTCGATCGCGATCCCGCTTGAGCGGCGGGACCGCCGGGCCGTCGTCGATCGAGCCGAGGTCGCCCGGCCCCTTCGCCCGGGCGCCGGCCGGCTCGGGGACCGCGTTGTGGCCCCAGACCGCGATGCAGAGGATGCAGATGATGATGGCCAGGATCCCGAAGACCATGACCTTCTCGATGTTGCCGACGTTCCCCACCGTTTCGCACCTCCTGAGTCAGGAGACCCGCCGACCCCTCTGCCGCCATAACCCATGACCGCCACATAGGTTGTAAGAGGGGCCGCGCGCGGTCTCGAACCACCGCCATCGACCGGCCCGAGTCTCGCCCAACGACCGGGAACCGTCAAGGTGAGCCGTCGGCCGAAAAGCACAAAATGTGGGGGGCGGAAGCCGACCGACGCCCCGCCGGTTGGGGAGCCGGGTCAGCGGGCGACGTCGTCCCCGAACCACCGGCGGACGATCCGGCCGAGGCGCTTCCAAGGCCAGACCCGCTTCCAGCGGCCGTAGCGCGCCACCGCCTCGATCTCCTCCGGCGAGCAGATCTCGGGCGCCAGCTTCACCTTCCACTTCCGGACCGCCGCCCGGTCGATCCGGGCGAGCCAGGGGAGGAGGAGCCGCCGGGCGATCGGCCCCGACAGGTCCCGGCTGCTCTCGAAGTCGATCAGCACGACCCGGTCGGCGGTCGGCACCAGGACGTTCTTCCGTTGGCGGAGGTCGAGGTGGACGAACCCGCGGGCGTGCAGCGCCGCGACCGTCTCCTCGAACGAACGGAGGATCGCGGGGAGCTGCTCGCGGGGGATCTTGTCCCGAAGGTACTTGTGAAGCGTCCGGACGAACTCGACCGCGATCGCGTCCTTCGAGATCCGCCGGAGCAGGCGCGGGGTCCCCGGGAAGTCGGCGAGCCGTTCGAGGGCGCGCGCCTCGCGGGCGAGGTTCCGTCGCCCGTAGAGCCGGCGGAGGATCGGACGCATCGGGCCGAGGTCCTTCACCACGCAGACGACCCCGTCCCTCTCGGCGATCGAGACGCGCCCCTTGTGGACCGCGCCGTCCCGCTTCACCTTGCGGACGACGAAGCCGTCGAACGACGGGAGGTCGGGGGAGGGCGGAGGCATGTCGATCGCCGCGATCGTACCGAAGGCGCCGCCGGGCGAGGCCGCCTTGACCGACCCCTTCCGGTCCACTAGCCTGCACCGTTTTCCAAAGGGAGCGATCGATGCGCTCGTCCCGCGCGGCACTCCGCGGCGCTCTCCTCCTCGTCCTCTCCCTCCCGATCGCCGTCGGCTGCTCGTCGCTCCCCTCCGACGTCGGCGCGGCGTCGCACCTGAAGGTCACCTACTACGACTTCAAGACCGACTCCGAACTGAGCGTCGGAGACGAGGCGGACCCCCAGTTCGAGAACCTCTACTCGCGCCCGAGCGACAACGCGACGGTGAAGCTCGTCCCGGACGAGGTGCTCCGCGACTTCGTCTCGTACGCCGCGGGCGAGGGGTTCTTCGACTACGCGCGCCCGCTGCCGGGGCCGGACCCGTCGATGCGCCGGAACTCGTTCCGCATGATCCTCGTCGAGGCGGACGGCCGCGGGCAGGGGTTCGTGCTCGAGCGCGGCCTCGGCGAGGCGGACCGCGACGCCGTCCAGGCGTTCAACGACATCCAGATCGCGTTCGTGCAGTTCTACAACAGCATCCCGCAGCTCCAGTACATCGGCACGTCGGCCGGCGGCGGCGCCGACTACTTCCAGAAGGAGCAGGAGCGGGTCCGGCGCGAGAACCAGGAATCGATGAAGGGAGGTGGGAAGTGAGCGGCCTCGTGGCCGCCGTCATCCCCGCCCGCATCGGCTCCACCCGCCTCCCCCGCAAGCCCCTCCTCGACGAGACCGGCCGGCCGCTGGTCTGCCACGTCGTCGACCGCGTCCGCCGCGCCCGGCGGATCGGCCGGGTGATCGTCGCCACCGACAGCGAGGAGATCGTCCGGGCCGTCGAGGCGGACGGCGGCGAGGCGCGCATGACCTCGCCCGCGCACCGGAGCGGCACCGACCGGATGGCGGAGGTGGCGCGCGACGTCGACGCGGCCGGCTTCGTCAACGTCCAGGGGGACGAGCCCGACCTCGACCCGGACGACCTCGATCGCGTCGCGGGCGCGCTGCTCGACGACCCGGCGTCGATCTGGACGCTCGCCGTGCGGATCGAGGACGAGGAGACCTGGCGGGACCCGCACGCGGTGAAGGTCGTCCTCGACGGCGACGGCCGCGCTCTCTACTTCACGAGGAACCCCGCGCCGTACGCCGACCGGTTCGACGACGCGCGCGCCCGCGGCCTCGCCTGGAAGCACCTCGGCGTCTACGGCTACCCGCGCGAGCTCCTCTTCCGGTTCACCGCGTTGCCGCCGGCCCCGCTCGAGGAGTGCGAGCGCCTCGAGCAGCTCCGCGCGATGCACCACGGCCTCCCGATCCGCG
>JBICIB010000041.1:0-3407 GCA_043101415.1 Planctomycetota bacterium JB042
GATGGCCGCCGGGCAGCCGCGGACCTGGACCGCACCGCGGGCCGAAGCCGGCGCCGACACCACCGTCGCGCAGCTCCTCCACGCCTTCCTCCGCTGGGCCGACGGCTACTACCTGAAGGCCGGCCGGCGGACGTCGGAGGTCGCGGTCCTCGAGAGCGCCTTCAAGGTCCTCTTCGAGATGCACGCCAGCTCGAGGATCGCCGAGTTCGGGCCGGTCGAGCTTCGCGCCGTCCGCGACGAGATGGTCCGGCAGGGCCTCTCCCGCACCACGGTGAACGCCTACGTCAACCGGATCAAGCGGGCCTGGCGCTGGGGCGCGTCCCGCGACATGGTCCCCGGGAGCGTCCTCGCGGCCATCACGGCGCTCACCGGCCTCGGCAAGATGCGCTCCGAGGCGCGCGAGCCGGAGCCCGTGGCGGCCGTGGACGAGGCGGCCGTCGAGGCGGTCCTCGAACGCGTCCGCCCCTCGGTGCGCGTCATGGTCCGCCTCCAGCTCCTGACCGGGATGCGGCCCGGCGAGGTCGTGTCGATGCGCGCGGCCGACGTCGACCGGTCGGCGAGTCCCTGGCGCTACACGCCACGCGACCACAAGACCTCGCACCTCGGCCACTCCCGCGAGGTCTTCCTCGGCCCGAAGGCGCAGGAGGTCCTGGCGCCCCTCCTCGAGGTGAGTCCGTCGCCGGAGTCTCCGCTGTTCGGCTACACGACGGCGTCGTACCGCCGCGCGATCTCCCGGGCGTGCGGCGAGCTCGCCGACGAGGCCAAGGAGAAGGGGGAGGACCCGCCGCCGGCCTGGACGCCGAACCAGCTCCGCCACACCGCGGCGACCGCCATCCGGCGTCGCTACGGCATCGAGGCGGCCCGGGTTCTCCTCGGCCACGCCACGCTCTCGACGTCGGAGATCTACGCCGAGGTCGACGAGACGGCCGCGAAGCGGATCATGGACGAGATGGGTTAGCAATTCCGCCTCGACAGCCGCCGTGCGAGGTCCTTCGGGATCGACGGGGCGGACTTCCTGGGCTCCTTCTCTCCGGAGCACGCGGCGGCGAAACGCTGGAGCGCCTCCTCCGACGTGAAGATCCGCGCGCCGACACGCACGGTCTCGAGGACCTTGCCTCGATGCCCCTCCTTCGCCCAGCGATAGATGCTGGCGACGTGGACCCCCGGCAGCTTGGCCGCAGCGTCCGAGATCGTGAGCAGCGTCTCCCGCGACAGCTCGATCATTCCCGTGCCTCCTGGGCCTACGTGTATCCCGACTCGACATGAAGGTCTCGGAAAAAAAGAACGAAAGGCGAGAGTTCAAGGCGACGTGCGAACGATGCGAAAAGTGCGAAACGGAAAGAGGGTCAACCGCCTCGGCTGACGAGAGCGCGGAGTCGCGCGACCTGGATGTCGAACTTCCGCTCGTAGAGGTTCGGTGGTTCGTGGACTCGATCGACCTCGACCTCCAGGGAGCCGACGTCGGTCCGGTCTTCCGGGGGAGTCCCGGCGCGCAGTCCGATGAGGAGCTGACCGACGGCGTCCGCCGCGCGGTGCGCGGATCCTCTCGTCGAGAACCTCGCCGGCCGGCTCTCGTCGCCTTCGACCCGAAGCGGCTCGAGGTAGACGCCTTCGCCGAAGCGCACGCGCACTCGGTAGGACGCGGGCCGGACGCCGAACAGGGAGGGGAACAGCTTCATCAGTTCCTCGCCGGGTCGATGCTGCGGAAGGTGCCGCCGCAGCCGCTGTGCTCGACCGCGAGCAGGACACGGCCCTCCTCGATCGGCGCAGCCGAGATGCCGAAGTCCGCGCCGACCACGAAGGCGACCGTGCGATGGCACCGATCGCACATCGTGAACTCGCGCGGCTCGCGCTCGAAGGGCCGGAGGGTCACGGCTCGCGGTCCTTCAGGGCGCGGATGGCATCGAGCCGCTTCACGACATCGGCGTCCGTCCACGCCCGGCCGTCTCCTGCCCCGGCGCTCTCAAACTCCTCGAGCGCGTCCTCGTACGCGGCGGCGCGGGCTTCCTTCACGCGATCGTCAACGAACGTGGCCTCGTAGTCCGATCCGGCGGCGAATGCGTCCGTGTGCTCCCGCTCGATCGCCGCAATCGCGGCGCGGATCTCCTCGCACGCCAGACGAATCGCCTTCTCAAGACCTCGGACACCGGGGTCGGTCTTGAGATCGTTGGGGGTCTCGACCTCCCACGCATCGACGAGCGTCCCGTGCGCTTTCCACAGGCCCTTGATTGAGTCCCTCACAGATCACCTCCAGATGCCTGAGTTGTGCCCGCACCACAGGCACTTCATAAGGGCATACTTTTTCGTGGGGTCCGCCCACCACCGATGGAAGCCGAAGAGGCACCTCAGCCAGCGGCCCATGCGCATGATCTGTCCCCTCACCGGTCCCTCCCTTCCATCTTCCTCACGACGTACCAGACCAGCGCCACGAGGACGATCCCTGTCACGATCGCCGGGGGGTCGAGGACCCACTCGACTCGGATCGGATCCCACCTCACGACTCGTTCCTCTTCGCGGCCTCGGCGCGAGCGAGGAGGGCGCGGGCGTCGTCCTCGTTGCGCCGGTCGTTCAAGAGACACGCGATCATGTCGATGGACTCCTCGTACGTCGGCGGCTCCGGGGGCGCGGGGAGGACACCGTCGATCTCTCCAACGACATCCGGGGCGTTCTGCTGCCGAGCGAGGTCGCGCAACAGTTCGAGCCACGCCCTCTTCACACCCACCTCCCTCTCCTCCAGCACGCGGACGCGGTCGAACCAGCTCGCGGGGTGCGACCCTCCGTCATGGAACAAGACGCCTTCTTCCAACTCGACTTCGCCCTTCAATGCCCATCTTTCACGCACCATCGCTCTCTCCTTCCTGCCGGGTCGTCCCGGCGGTTCCAGCGCGCGGCGAGCCGGTCCTCGGCCCGCTCAAGAGCTTGCGTCGCGAGCAGGGTGGCGAAACGGGTGTCGAATGCCTCGGGGTCCATCTCGGCGTCCATGAGAAGATCCGGGAGGAGCTCGAGGTGGTCGATCAGCTTTCGAAGCGCCGCGGCACGCTTGGCCGTAGTGTCGGGGCGGAACTCCCTTGCGACGCGGTACGTCATCGCCGGGCCTCCAGCCCGGAGGTCGCTCTCTCGCGGACGCCGCATTCGTGACCGGAGAGCCACGCCCCTCGCCATCCGCGCGGCGTGAACGGGTAGGGGCAATCGCTCTCCGGTTGCCCGTCCTTCCCTGCCTTGAAGCCCCGCCAGAAGGTCGAGGCATGCTGCCGAGAGTCGTAGGCGAGAGCCCGTCGCTCCGCATCGGAGAGGCTCCGGGGTGCGCTCTCGGCGGTCACGGCTTCACCTCCGGGTCGGAGGTCGCGTAGAGTCGTTCGCACTTCGCGCACTTCCGAGCGCGCTGGATGACCGCTTCGTTGGTGACG
>JBICIB010000042.1:0-6615 GCA_043101415.1 Planctomycetota bacterium JB042
CCTCGTCCGGATCGTGCACGTCGACCGCCACGTCGATCGCGCTCCCCCACGCGAAGACGCCCTCCTCGGCGCTCGTCGAGACCGCGACGGCCGGCGCCGTGTTGCCGGCCACGACCCGGCCGGACCAGACGTCGGTCCGCCCGGCCGCGTCGGTCACGACCAGCTCGACGTCGTACGCCCCGGCCCGCCGGTAGACGTGCGTCGGCGCCGACTCGCTCGAGGTCGCGCCGTCGCCGAACGCCCACCGGAACCGGACGCCGCGCGTCGGGTCGCCGTGTCGTTCCGCCGCCTCGGGATCGACGGTGGAGGTCGCGTCGAACAGGATCGAGAGCGGGACCGCCCCGTCGGTCGCGGACGGCGTGACCACGGCGCGCGGCCGCCGGTCGAACCCGCCGAACGAGATCCGCCGCAACCGTCCGTCCCGGTTGTCCCACCAGGTCGACCCGTACTCGAGGAGGTAGAGCGCGCCGTCCGGCCCTCGCTCGAGGTCGATCGGGTGCTTCCACGTCTCGTCGACCAGCCACGGCAGGAGCGTCTCGAGCCGCCCCCGGTCGTCGATCTTCAGCAGCCAGAGCCCGGCCCGCGACCAGTCGTAGAAGACCATCACCCGGTCGAACCACGGCGGGAAGCCGCCGACCTTCCCCTCGTCGTGGTGGAGGATCGGCCCCGCCATGGCGTTCCGCCCGCCGTCCCCGAGTTCGGGGAGGTCGTCCGCCTCGCGGTACGGGTAGGCGAGGAACGGCGCGACCGGCGCCGGGAGGGCCGCGAGGCCGTCGGAGTGCGGGGAGTCGTTGACGATCCCCTCGGCGAAGCTCGCGCCCGACGCACCGGTCCGGAAGCTCCGATCGCCGTACGCCCGCCGCCCGATCGCGTACGGCCAGCCGTGGAACCCGGCGCGCTCCGCCCGGTTCAGTTCGTCGGCGCCCATCGGGTTCCCGCCGGCGTCGACGTCCGCGTCCGGCCCGACGTCGCCCCACCAGACCGCCCCGGTCCGCGGGTCGACCGCGATCCGGTACGGGTTGCGGCACCCCTTCACGTAGATCTCGGGGCGCGTGCGCTCCGTCCCGGGCGGCCAGAGGTTCCCGTCGGGGATCGCGAGGGTCCCGTCCGGGAGCGGCCGCACGCGCAGGATCGAACCGCGCAGGTCGTTCGAGTTCCCGGCCGAGCGCTGCGCGTCCCACCACCGCCGGTCCTCGCGCTCGTCGAGCGGCGCGAAGCCGTCCGACTCGAACGGGTTCGTGTTGTCCCCGGTCGAGAGGAAGAGACATCCGTCCGGACCGAACGCGAGCGAGCCTCCCTCGTGGCAGGTCGTGTGCTCGCGGTCGGTCGCGACGTCGAGCAGGACGCGTTCGTCGACGAGCCGCTCCCCGTCGAACGTGAAGCGCGAGAGGCGGTTCACGCTCGGCTCGGGCGGAGACCGGTAGACGTAGACGAAGCCGTTTCGCGCGAACGCCGGGTCGAGCGCCAGGCCGAGCCCTCCGCACTCCTGCGCGTGCCCCCCCTCCTCCGTCTTCGAGGCGACCTCGAACCGCCGGACCGTCTCGATCCGGCGGTCGCCGGCGTCGTACCGCTTCAGCGCCCCCGTCCGTTCGAGGACGAAGACGTTCCCGCCCTCGTCGACCGCCAGCTCGATCGGATCCTCCAGGCCGTCGACGAGCGTCTCGACCTCGAACGTCTCGTCGTCCGGGAGGACCCGGTCGGCGCGGCGCGGCCCGCCGGCGACGACCCACGCCACCCCCTCCGCGAGCCGCGCACGCTCCGCCGGATCGGCCCACGCCGCGGCGTCCGGACCGAGGTCGACGACGAACGACCGCCCGCCGTCGTACGACTGGCGCCACGCCTCCGCCCCGTCCGCGACCGACGTCTCGACCCGCGGCGACCGCCGCTCGAGCCCGCCGTCCTCGCCGCGACGCGCGCCGACGAGCCGGGTGAACCACGGCCGGTCCGCCGCGGCCTCCAACGCCGCCCGCAGACCGACGAATCCGCCGCCCGACTCGACGAACCGGCGGAGCGCCCGCTCGTCCGCGTCGGACTCGAGGAACGAGGGTTCGGCGCGGAGGAGGACGACCGCGGCGCACGCCGCGAGGCTCTCCTCGTCGAGCGCCGAGGCGTCGGCGTCCTCGAGTCCGATGCCGAGCTCCCCGGCGACCGCCGCGAGCGCTCGGCGCGCGCCCGACGGCACTTCCCCCGCGCCCGCGTCGCCGAGGACGAGGAGGCGGGGCGGCGGCGGCGGCGCCGGCCCTCGCGAACAGGCGGAGACGGTCGCGAGGGCCAGGAGGACGAGCGCCGACGCGGCCGCGACCGTCGCCGGAACGAACGGGAGACCGGGCGGAGTCGTCGCCGCGCGGCCCGCCTCGCCGCCCCGCGTGTTCGTGCGTGCCGTCATCGGTGCTCCCGTCGGCCGTGGCGATCGCGAGGAGAGCGTACCGAGCGGGTCCGGCGATCCGGCGGTCGGCGCCGCGGGAGACTTCACGGACGGGGTGGTAGGCTCCCGTCATGAAGGAAGACCCGACCTCCTCCGCCACGCTCCGCCCGGACGCCGTCTGCGACGGGGGCGACCTCGACTGCGGCTCCGGGCTGCTCCTGATCGTGGCACGCGCCATCGCTCCGCTCCCGGCGGGCGCGATCCTCGAGCTCCGCAGCCGCGAACCGAACGTCCTCGACGAGCTGCCGGTCTGGTGCGAGACCGAGGGGCACACGATCGCCGACGTGCGCATGACGTCCGGCCCCACCTGCTACCTGATTCGGAAGGGAGACGGGGCCGGCCGCGGGGAGGCCGACCGCCGGATCGCGCGGGTGCGTCGGCGCGGCGACGTCTGGTCGGCGACGCCCGAGATCGGGTCGACGGCCGGGCCGCTCGACGCGTTCCTGGTCGCCCTCGCGGCGTGCCTCTCCGACGCCGTCCGCCGCAGCGGACCCGCCCGCGCCCACGACCTGGACGAGGTCGACGTCTCGCTCACTGCGGCCCCGGCCGGCGCGGGCGAGGCGCTCGCGATCCGCGGCGAGGTCGGCCTGCGGGCCTCTCTCTCGAAGGACGAGGAGCGCGCCCTGCTCGCCGAGGCGGTGGCGGCCTCCCCGCTCGCCTCGGCCCTGGCGACGCCCCCGAGGCTGACCGTCGCGCCCGCCGCCGCGCGTTGATCAGGGGCCGATCACCGCCCCCGCCAGCACGTAGCCGTCGTCGACGCGCACGCGGCCGGCGAGGCGCGACAGGTCGACGTCGGCCGCCGCGCCGCGCGTCCGCGCCGTGAACCGACCTGACGCGAGGTCGAGGTCGACCTCGACGTCCTCGAAGGCGAGGAAGCGGCGCGTCCCCGGGAACTGCGCCTTGTAGAGCGCCTCCTTCGCACAGAAGAGGACGCGCCCGAGCCGCGTCGGCTCCCCGTGCCGCGCCAGGCGGTCGCGTTCGGCCGGGAGCGCGATCCGCTCGAGCAACGCCTCCTTCAGCGGCTCGTCCGGCTCGACGTCGATCCCGATCCCGGCGACCGCGCCGCCGGTCCGGGCCGCCACGACCGCGCAGTACCCCCGGGTGTGGGTGATGCTGCCGACCACGCCGCCCGGCCAGACTGGCTCGCGCCGCTCTCCCACCGGCAGCGCCACCGGCGCCACGCCGAGGAGGGCGAGCGCGTCCCGCGCGAGGGTCCGCCCGGCCCGGAACTCGCGCCGCCGCTTCTCGACCGCCGCCGCGACGCTCGACTCCTCCTCCGGGAAGAGCCTCCCCTCGACGAACGCCGGGTCCGCCTCGACGACGACGACGCCGGACGGGAAGAGCGCGGACGCGCGCGTCAACGCCCCCCCTCCTCGGCGGCCGCTTCTCCCTCCAGCAGGCGGGCGAACGGAGCGGGCAGTTCGGCGACCCTCCGGTACTCGAGCGGCCGCGACTCCTCCGATCCGGCCGCGCGGAGCGTCATGAGTCGGCGGCCGCCCTCCCGCGACGTCGTCGTCACCTCGTACCGCGAGGTCGCGCCGTCGGGACGGACGCTCGGCCAGTCCCAGACCAGCGTCCTCCCGTCCTCGGTCAGCCGGATCACGCCTTCGGTCACCGCCGCGTTCTCGTCGCAGCTCACGAACCGGACGACGTCGCCTCCCGGTTCGAGCCAGCAGAGCGTGGCGCCGTGAGGCTCGAGCGAGTCGAAGCCGATCCAGCTCCGCGCGACGACCGACCGCTCGCTCGGTCCGGCCGTGACGACGTCGATCGCCCGGAACGTGCCGCGCGCCGTCTCCTCCTCGAACACCCAGGTGCCGATCGAATCGCGGAGCGCGTCCATCGTCTCGTCCGCGTCCGGCCGGTCGTCCGCGAAGTGCGCGCGGAGCTTCGCGTAGACCGTCGGGTTCGCCCGATCGAAGAAGGCGTACGCCCGGTCCGCCGCCTCGGTGTCGGCCCAGCCGAGCATCGTCCCGACGACGCGGGTCCGCCCGCCCGGGAGCGGCTCGAAGCGCGTCACGCCCCAGACGCCGGCCAGCCCGTCGGGGAACGCGGGAGCGTTCTCGGTTCGCGCGGCGAGCATCACCCCAGGCTCGTAGGCGAGGATCCGCTGCACGATGTTCTCCGGCGACCCGGGCGTCGCGTCCGGGTCGTAGCTCGTCTCGATCGTCCCGCCGACGCGCAGGTCGATCTCGACGAACGGCGCGACCCACGAACGCATCCCCTCCTCGGTCGCGTACATCTCCCAGACGCGCGTCGGCGCGGCGTCGACGATCACCTCGTGGCGGAGGAGGCGGACGTCGCCGGTCGGTTCGGCGGGAGGGAGGGCGAGCGGGACCAGGACGGCGAGGGCGGGAAGCGGCATCGGGGACTCCGGTGGGCGCCTCATTCGATGGCACGGCCGGAAGCGCGTCAACCCGCGCCGCGCCGCGTAGGCGTCTCGTCCCGGGGGAGGTCCCGGGCGGTCGTCTGCTACCGTCTCCCGGATGCCCGCCCCGCTCCGCAAGCTCGTCCTCGGACTCCTCGTCGCCGCGGCGTCCCTCGCCCTCCTCGAGGCGGGGGCGCGCGCGCTCGGACTCGGCGACCGCTCGGCGCTCGTCCGCCTCGAGCCGGCCGGCGCGGCGGGGGACGACGGCGAGGTCCGGGTCCGCGCGCTCGGCATCTCGAAGGAGATCGACCACGTCTCGGCGCCGTTCCCGTCGGAGCACCGGGAGGGCGCGACCCGCATCGTCCTGATCGGCGAGTCGGCCGCGGCGGGGTTCCCGTTCCAGCCGGCCTCGACCCCGGCGCGCTGGCTCGAGCTCCGCCTCGGCGCGCGCCGCCCCGACCTCGACCTGGAGATCGTCGACACCTCGATCCCCGGCCTGCAGAGCGACTTCTTCCCGCCGATCGCCCGGCTCGCGTTCGACCCGCCCCCCGACCTCGTGATCGTCTACGCGGGGAACAACGAATTCCTCCTCTCGTTCCTCGCGGTCGAGCGGGCGCGCGGGGCGGCGGACCGGCTGGTCGAACGCCTGGCGCGGTCGTCCGCCGGCGTCCGGTGGCTCCGCGCCGCCCTCGCGCCGACCGGGCGGGCGCTCGAGAACCCGCGCAACCCGCTGTCGACCGAGGTGTTCTACGACGAACCGCTCGGCCCGCTCCGCCGCCGCGTCCTCGATCGGCTCGCGCGGAACCTCCGGACCGTCGTCCGGCTCGCGCGCGACGCGGGGGCGGAGGTGCTGATCGCGCGCCCCGCGGCGGCGCTGCGGGAGGCGGTCCCGAAGAGCTCGGTCTTCGCGGCCGACGTGCCGGAGGACGCGCGCGAGCGGTTCGCCGCCCTCGTGGAGGAGGCGCGGGCGCGGACGCGGCGCGGCGACTTCGGCGCCGCGGACGAGGCGATCGCGGCGGCGGCGCACATCGACGACGAGGTGGCGATCCTCCACTTCCGGCGCGGGGAGCGGCTCGAGGCGGAGGGTCGGCTGGACGAGGCGCGCGACGCGTACCGGCGCGCCCTCGACCTCGACGAACGGCCGGTCCGGGTGAACGCCGCGACCGCCGCCGTGCTCGAGCGGGTCGCCGCGGCCGAGGGCGTCGCCTACCTCGACGTCGACCGGGCGTTCGCGGACGCGTCGCCGCACGGGATCGTCGGCGAGGACCTCCTCGTCGACCACGTCCACCTGACGGTCGGCGGGCAGCATCGCCTCGCCGGTCACCTGATCGACGCCCTGCGCGCGCTCCGTCTCCCGGACGGCGAAGCGGCGTGGACGGACGACGACGTGTCGCTCGAGGGCGGGGTCGAGGCGCTCGGGCTCGACCGGCGGACGGCGCTCCACCCAGAGGCGCAGCTCGGGTTCCTCGCCGTCTTCCTGGCGCTCGAGTCGGGCGACCCCGAGCCGCTCGGGAAGGCGCGGCGTCGGTTCGACCGGGCGCTGGAGCGGACGCCGGACGAGCCGCTCGCCACCGCCGGGCGCGCGGTCCTGGCGGTCGCCGAGGGCCGGGCGGACGACGCGATGGAGGCGTTCGACCGGCTCGCCGAGCGCTCGCCCGGGACGATGGCGACGCTCGCGTCGATGGTCGCCCGCCACGCGGGGTTGCGGTCCGCGTTCGAGCGGGCCGGCCTCCGGTTCGAGGGGGGCCGCGTCGTCCGGACGTCCCCGATCGGAGGGTGAGGGGATCCGCCTCGGCGGCCCCTGAAGTGCGGATCCGGACGCGGT
>JBICIB010000043.1:0-3673 GCA_043101415.1 Planctomycetota bacterium JB042
GTCGACCCGAGACGCCGGTCGCCGCGAGCCGGGACGGCGCGGCGCTCGTCGCGGTCGCGCGCGAGAGCGACGGCACCCTCCTCGCGATCCAGCCGCTTCGCGACCTCGACCCGACCGCCTCCCCGGATCGCCACGTCGTCTACCGGACCGACGACGTGCTCCCGAGCGGCGGCGAGTGCGGCGCGGCGGCGCCTCCGTCGGCCGACCGCGCCCTCGTCCCGGTCGGGGCCTCGGCTCCGCGCGTCCTCGAACTCGCCCTCGATCTCGACCGCGAGCTGCTGCAGAAGCACGGATCGTCGCCGGCGGCGGCGCTCGCCGACGTTGAGTCCGTCCTGAACGCGGCCGAGCTGATCTTCGGAGCGCAGCTCGGTCTGACGTTCGAGGTGAACGTCGCCGTCGTCCGAACGAGCGAGCCCGACCCATACGACGCGTTCCTCCCCGCCGCCCTGCTCTCCGAGGTCCAGGCGGAGTGGAACGGTCCGCTCGCGGCCGAACCGCGCGACGTCGTGCATCTGTTCACGGGCCGGGACCTGACCGGCGCCACGATCGGGTACGCGAACATCGGCGTGGCCTGCTTCCCCCAGTACGCGTACGCGCTCTCCGAAACGACGTACTCGGCGAACATCCTGCTCCGGACGGCGCTCACGGCGCACGAGCTCGGCCACACGCTCAACGCCGCGCACTGCAGCGGCGCGGACTGCCGCATCATGTGCCCGGCGATCGGGGGGTGCACGGGCGACGCGGCGAACTTCGGCCTCGCGTCCCAGGCCGCGATCGCGGCGTTCGTCCAGGGGAACGCGTGCCTCCGGTCGACGGCGCAGCCGCACCCGCTCCCGTTCGTCGAGTCGGTCCCGACCCCCGCCGTCGAGTCCTCCCGCTGGGCGACGGCGGCCGGCGTCAGCACGGAGGCCCCGGCCGGCGGGGCGCCGAGCGCGCCGTTCGCGCTCCGAATCGAGGCGGTGTCCGGGACGCCGGCGGGGCAGGCGACGCTCGAGTCCGTCCCGCTCGCGCTGGGGTCCCTCTCGGCGGCCGAGTGTTCCTTCTCCGTGCGCGCCGCCGGCGCCAGCGGCGCGGACGCGCTCGTCGTCGAGATGCTCACGCCGGCCGGCGCCTGGGCCGAGGTGCACCGGGTGAAGAACGCCGGGACGGTCTTCCAGTCCGTCAAGGCTTCGGCGCCCGCCGCCGCCCTCCACGACGGCGCCCGTATGCGGTTCCGCACCGAGGCGAACGCGGCCGGCGATGCCTTCCTCGTCGACGACGTCGTGATCGGACCGCCGTCGAGCGCCCCGACGATCACTTCGCTCTCCCCTCCGTCCGTCGACACGCTCGCGGGGGGGACGGTCTCCGTCGTCGGCTCGGGGTACGCGGGGGCCGGTCTCCAGGTGACCGTGGGCGGCCTCGCGCTCCCCCCCGGCGCCGTGACGATCGTCGACGACCAGCACCTACAGTTCCTCGCTCCCAGCGCGCCGTCGCTGGGCTCGGTGCCGGTCCAGGTCGTCACGGCCGGAGGGGCGAGCCTCGCGGCGCCGCTCGTGTTCGTGCCGCCGTCGCCGCCGACCTTGGTCGCACCCGGACTCACCCTGAACGGCTGGGTCCTCACACTGCAGATGGCCGGGACGCCGGGCGGCTCGGCGTGGCTCCTGGCGAACGCCACGGGGAGCGCGATTCCGTTCGGCGGCGGCTCCCTCCTCGACCCGGCGGCGCTCCTCCCGCTCGCCCCGCTGAACGGACTCGGCCTCGGGACCCTGAGCGCGCCGATCACGGGGGTCCCGGCCGGAACGACGTTTTCGCTGCAGCTGCTGACCGTCGATCCGCCCGGGAACGACCCCGGCACGCTCGAGGTCTCCGCGGTGGTGGCGACGGTCGTCCTTTTCTGACGGGACCGACGGATCGCGGGACTCCCACCGGCGGGTTCCGGACCTGGCGTTCGTCTCGCCCTCCGCGTTTCAGACCTGGAGCCCCGGGTCGCGTCGGTGGAGAGTCCTCCCGACGAAGGAGGGGAGGAGTGGGGGCGGATCGCCTACAAAGACCTCACGGCTCCGAGGGGGGCGGCGCCGGGCGAGGCGTCCCGGCTCCAGGTCCCCGACCCCGCGCGTCGATAGGAGGCGGGCGGAGACGGCGGAGCCGCCGTCGCCGTCTCGACGGCACCGTCCGGGGGGCCGATCCATGCCGCGAGTCCGTTCCGACCGCGCCGCGCGCGACGCCCCCGGCGTCCGATCCTCGAGCCGTATCCTCGGGACGGCGCTGGCCGCCGCCGCCGGAGCCGCGCTCGTCGTCGCCCTCCGTTCCTCGAGCGGCACCGCCCCCTCCCCCGACGACCCCGCGCGGGCGACTCCGGAGATCGAGATCCGGCTGCGCGAGCGGCTCGAGTCCGCCCGGCGCGACGCGCGGGACCGCGAGAGCGCCCTGGAGGAACGGATCGCGGCGCTCGAACACCGGCTGGCCCGGGCCGACCTCGCCTCGCCCCTCCGCCCGATCGCCCGGGGGACCGAGCGCTCGATCTACCTCCTCCGCTGCTCGTACGCCTACCGGGTCCGCGGCCGTTCCGGCGCCTGGCGCGACCGGCGGGCGACCTCCTGGGGGACCGCGTTCTGCGTGACGGACGAGGGGCACCTCGTGACGAACAAGCACCTCGTCGAGCCGTGGAAGTTCGACCCGGAGCTCACGGCGCTCGTCGCGTGGGGCGAGGCGGAGATCGGCGAGGGCTCGCCCGAGCTCCACGCCTGGCCCGCCGGCGCCCGGTGCGTCGACGCGGAAGGGGCCGCGGATCCGGGCGAGGCCTACTCGAACACTCCCGATGCGCGACGCCGACTGACGATCGCGTCCCGGGCGCCGGACGTCTTCGACCCCCGGACCTCGGACCTCGCCGGGCTGCCGATCCGGCACGACGTCCACCGCCTCGACGCGAACGATCTCGTGATCCTCCGCCTCGAGGGCGGCGGGACGTTCGTCCCCCTCCCCTGCGTCGAGGGCGAGTCCGCGCCGCCGACCCGTCGCCTCGATCCGGTCCTCACGATCGGTTTCCCGCGGGGAGGCCGAGGACTCGACCGGAACGCCGAGCCGTCGTTCGCGACCGGGGTCGTCCGCCGGGTCGGCGAGCAGATCCACACGACCATTCCGATGGTGTCCGGGAACTCGGGCGGTCCCGTGCTCGACGAACGCGGTCGCGTCATCGGCGTGGCGACGTTCGTCTACGAGGAGCGCGCGAGCGTCTCGGTCCGGATCGGCGCGGCGCTCGCGCTGCTCACCGACGCGAAGGCTCCCTCCGACGACTCGGCCGCCGGAGTCGCCGACGCCCCGAGCGTCGAGGAGTTGGATCCACCTCTCGCGACCCGCTGACCCGCCCTCGCCGGCAGTTTCTACACGACTCCCGACCCGGTCCGCTCCGCGGCGGCGCTCCCGCGATCCGCGGCGCCGACGGGCTTCCCTCGCAAGTCGTTTCCCCTCCCCGGGCCGCGCGTCGAAGGCCCGACCGACGACGCCCCTCCGGCCTCCGTGGCACGCCGCCTGCTGAGCGGCCGGTGCTCGTGCGGCGAGGGGCACACCTATTCACCCCACGTCGGGGTCGCCCCTCGTCGCACGCACCTCAGAAGCGCAAGAAAGGACCGAGACCATGCGTCACTTCACTTCGACCGTCGGTGTCACACGGGCGAGCGCGCTCGCGGTGGCGACC
>JBICIB010000044.1:0-11471 GCA_043101415.1 Planctomycetota bacterium JB042
GACGTGAGCGGGTCGGAGAGCACCTCCCCTTCCCGCTCCCCGCCGTGGTGAACGCGCAGACGTTCCCGAACGCGTTCCAAGCCGCGCAGCGATCTCCCGTCGTCGCAGCAGGGGAGCGAACGAGACGAGCGACCAGAAGCCCTCGAGGGCGACGAAGACCCACTCGCGGATCCACCAGGAGTAGATCGCGAGGAGGAGGGCGCCGACGGCGTTGCAGAGGAGGTAGCGCGTCGACGTCGGGGCCCACGTGCCGCGGCGGTTCAGCAGGTAGGCGCCGACGAGCAGGACGAGGCCGACCGCCGACGCGACCTTCAGCGCGAGGTCCACCCGGCCGGGATCAGCCCTTCGGGCCGATCATGTTCTCCGGGCGGACGAGGCGGTCGAACGAGTCGCCGTCGAGGACGCCGAGGGCGATCGCCGCGTCGCGGAGGGTCGTGCCGTCGGTGTACGCCTTCTTGGCGATCTTCGCCGCGTTGTCGTAGCCGACGTGCGGGTTGAGCGCGGTGACGAGCATCAGGCTGTCGCGCATGAGCTGGTCGATCCGCTCGCGGTTCGGCTCGATCCCGACCGCGCACTTGTCGTTGAACGAGTCCATCGCGTCGGCGAGCAGGCGCGTGCTCCGGAGGACGTTGTCGACGATGACCGGCTTGTAGACGTTCAGCTCGAAGTGGCCGGACATGCCGCCGACGTTCACCGCGACGTCGTTCCCCATCACCTGGGCGCAGACCATGGTCAGCGCCTCGGACTGCGTCGGGTTCACCTTCCCCGGCATGATCGAGCTCCCCGGCTCGTTCGCCGGGATCTTCAGCTCGCCGATCCCGCAGCGCGGCCCGGACGCGAGCCAGCGGACGTCGTTGGCGATCTTGTGGAGCGACGCCGCGATCGTCTTCAGCGCGCCGTGCGCCTCGACCATCGCGTCGTGCCCGGCGAGCGCCTCGAACGTGTTGCGGGCCGGGACGAACGGGTGGCTGGTCAGCTCGACGATGTGGCCGATCGCCTTCCCGGGGAACCGCGGGTGCGTGTTCAGCCCCGTGCCGACCGCGGTCCCGCCGAGCGCGAGCTCGTACAGCCGCGGGAGCGCCGCGTCGAGCCGCTCGCGGCCGTTGCGAAGCATCTGGGCCCAGCCGCTGATCTCCTGGCCGACGGTCAGCGGCGTCGCGTCCATCAGGTGCGTCCGCCCGATCTTGATGACGTCGGAGAACGCCTCCGCCTTCGCGTCGAGCGTCTGACGCAGCCGCTTCAGCGCCGGGAAGAGCCGCGCGTGCCACGCGCAGACGACCGCGACGTGCATCGCCGTCGGGAAGGTGTCGTTCGAGCTCTGCGCCTTGTTGACGTCGTCGTTCGGGTGGATCGGCTCCTTCGACCCGACCTTCCCGCCGGCGAGCTCGATGGCGCGGTTCGCGACGACCTCGTTGACGTTCATGTTCGTCTGGGTCCCCGAGCCGGTCTGCCAGACGACGAGCGGGAAGTGGTCGTCGAGCTTCCCGTCGATCACCTCCTGCGCGGCGCGCGTCACGAGGTCGACCTTCTCCGGCGCGAGGAGCTCCAGCTCGCCGTTCGCCAGCGCGGCCGCCTTCTTCACCACGCCGAACGCCCGGATCAGCTCGACCGGCATCCGCTCGCCGCCGATCCGGAAGTTCTGGCGCGAGCGCTCGGTCTGCGCCCCCCAGTAGCGGTCGGCGGCGACTTCGATCTCGCCGATGCTGTCGGTCTCGGTGCGCGTGGCCATGGAGCCGCCCTCCGTCTCGTCCGGAACTCTGCGGGCCGGGTGGAAACGTTCCAGACTAACCTCTGCCGAGCGGCGGGGGAAGCCGGCGGGCTCGGACCGTTTCCGATGAGACGGTCGGCGGGGAACGACGAACGGGTGCGGTTGGACCGCCTACCCGCGGAGATCACCATGACCGAGAAGACCTTCGACCACGACGCCGCCCTCGCCCTCCTCGAGCGGACGCCCGCCGTCCTCGATGCCCTCCTCCGCGACCTCCCGCCGGGCTGGCGGGACGCGGACGAGGGGCCGGGGACCTGGTCGCCGCTCCTGATCCTGGCCCACCTCGTGCACGGGGAGGAGACCGACTGGGTCCCGCGGATCGAGAGGCTCCTCGCGCACGGGACCGAGGTCCCGTTCGAGCCGTTCGACCGCGAGGCGTGCCGGACCCGCGCCGAGGGGGAGTCGATCCCCTCGCTCCTCGACGTCTTCGCCGCCCGGCGCGCGGAGGGGGTCCGGCGCGTCCGCGAGCGACGACTCGGCGCGGCCGATCTCGCGCGAACCGGCCGGCACCCCGCGTTCGGGGAAGTGACCCTCGGCCAGCTCGTCTCGACCTGGGCCGTCCACGACCTGTCGCACCTGCGTCAGATCGCCCGGGTCCTCGCCCGGCAGGGCGCGGACGCGGTCGGCCCGTGGCGCGCGTACCTGCCGGTCCTCGACGAGTGATCCGAGCGACGACGCCCGGTCCGCCCAGGTCGAACGCTGAGCCGACGGTCAGCCGCTGGCGGGCGCGAAGACGACCAGGAATCGCGCCCCCGCCTCCCCCACCTCGACGCCGTGCGCGTGACCCGGCGGGAAGTGGCAGGTCTCCCCCGCCCCGATCCGCTCGCGGTAGCCGTCCCCGAACACGACGAGCTCTCCGTCGAGGACGAAGAACGACTCGGAGTTCGGGACCGGGTGCAGCTCGACCTCCGCTCCGGCGTCCGCCTCGACCAGGACGAGGTTCTGGTGCGGCGAGTCGTCGGGGCCGACGAGCCGGCGCTGGCGGATCCCCGGCCGGCGCGTCGGCTCGAGCGGGCCCTCGCGAACGATGATCGGTGAGTCCATGGGCGCTCCTCTGCGGGGTGGGGAAGGGCGTCGTGCCCGTGCGGGTAGGGGTACAGGGAAGAGGCGCGATCCGCACGGCCGCGTTCGAGAACCTCGTCGAGTCCGTCGGGGACCGGACACCGGGGAACGGGAGAGGGAGGGGGTCCCGGGTCGCGGAAAGCCGGGAGGACGGAGAGCCGGGCCGCGGGCACCGGGCGGACCTTCGACCCGGGGCCCGGCCCCCGATCCCCGGCCACCCGGTCACCCCCGACCCGGTTCCCCCTCCCTCTCCCGTTCCCCGGTGTCCGTCACCCGGCGTCCGGTCCTCCGGTCTCCGTTCGCCCGGCCGCTCCTGCGTCGACGACACCAGGCCGCACGACTACGATCCCCTTCATGGCGTTCATCGACCCCATCCCCGAGGGCGAGGCGACCGGGCTCCTCGCCCGGATCTACGCCGCCGCGCGAGAACGCGCCGGACGCGTCTTCCAGATCCTCCGCGTGCAGTCCCGGAACCCGGCGACGCTCCAGGCCTCCCTCGCGCTCTACCAGGCGAGCATGTTCGGCGAGTCGGACGTCACCCGCGCCGAACGGGAGATGATCGCCGTCGTCGTGTCTCACGCGAACGACTGCTTCTACTGAGTGGAGGCCCACGTGGCGGACCTCCGGTCGGAGGTCGACGACGACGACGAGCTGGCGCGGGCGGTGGCGACCGATCATCGGACGGCGCCGATCTCCGCGCGGCAGCGGGCGATGCTCGAGTTCGCGTGGAAGCTGACGCGGACGCCGGCGGAGATGACGCGCGAGGACGTCGACGCGCTGCGCGCCCACGGGCTCGACGACCGCGCGGTGACCGACGTGACGCAGGTCGCGGCGTACTTCAACTACATCAACCGGATCGCCGACGCGCTCGGCGTCGATCCCGAGGACTTCATGCCCGCGAGGGAGCCTCGAACCGGGAGCTCGTGACCTCGACCGCGTCGAGCAGGTCGAGCACCTCGGCCGCCTCGAAGTCGCAAACGCCGACCCGGGCCGCGTTCGCCGCGCCGGCCGCGGTGCCGAGCCGGACCGCCTCGACGAGGTCGTCCCCGCGATCGACCGCCGCCGCGATCGCGCCGAGCATCGCGTCGCCGCTGCCGACCGGGTTCCGTTCGTCGACGTCGGGCGAGAGGAACCGGTGGGTCGCCCCTTCGCCGTACAGCCACGACCCGCGCGCGCCGTCCGTCACCAGGACCCAGGTCGTCCCGTCCGCGAACCGCTCCCGCGCGAACGCCGCCCGCGCCCGGTCGTCGGCGATCCGGACGCCGTACGACTCCTCGATCTCCGTCCGGTTCGCCTTCAGGAGCCACGGTCCGGCCGCGGCGGCCCGCGGCGCCGGGGGGCCGTAGGTGTCGACGAACGACGGGACCGAGCGCTCGCGGGCCCGCTCGACCGCCCAGGCGAAGAACTCGTCGAGGCCGGCCGCCGGGACCGACCCGTTCAGCGTCACCAGCGACGCCTCGTCGAGCGCGGCGAGGAACGCGTCCTTCAGCCGCTCGATCTCGGCGACCCGCACCGGCCCGCCGTGCTCGAGGAACTCGCGGAACCCACCGGTGTCGACGCTGCAGATGAACGTGCTCATCCGCGTCTCCGCCTCGACCTCCACCGGCACGACCGAGAGCCCCTCTCCCGCGAGCTCGTCGAGGAGGAGGCGCCCCGCCCAGCCGCCGTGCGTGGTGAGCGCCTTCACCGCCCCTCCGAGCCGATGCGCCGCCCGCGCCGCGTTGACGCCCTTCCCGCCGATCTGCCACCGCGACCGGACCGGCCGGACCACGACGCGCCCGTCCGGGTCGCCGTGGAACGTGACGATCTTGTGGATGCAGGGGTTCGGCGTCGTGGTGAGGATCATGGGCGGTCGGGCGGCCTTCGAAGCTCATCGGCAGTTCGGAGGACGAATCCGGAGCGATGCTATCCTCCCCGCCGGAGGAGTTCATGGACGAAGCGACCTCGCCGTCCCCGCGCGTCCGGCGACGGCTCCGGATCACCGGACGGGTGCAGGGAGTCTGGTACCGCGGCTCGACCCGCGAGACCGCGCGCCGCCTCGGCCTCGACGGCTGGGTGAGGAACCTCGACGACGGCTCGGTCGAAGCGGTCGCGGAGGGGAGCGAGGCGGCCGTCGAACGCCTCGTCGCGTGGTGCCACGACGGACCGCCCCTCGCCCGCGTCGAGCGCGTGACGGTCTGCGAGGAGCCGGTGCGCGGGGAGGAAAGGTTCGAGATTCGGTGACGCGGGCTCGCGTCCGCCCCGGTTCCCGCGACCCGACCCCCGGTCTTCCGGTCTTCCGGTCACCCCGGACCCGGCTCCCTCTCCCCCTCCCGCTCCCCGGTGTCCGGTGCCCGGCGTCCGTCCCCCGACTTCAGTAGATGTCGAGGACCGCCCGCTGCACCTGCAGCCCGACGAGGTAGTTCGAGTCGACCGACAGCGGCGCGTTCCACGGCTCGTCCCCCTTCTCGGCGATGAGGCCGAGCGCGACCGCCGCGAAGGCGCGGACCGGCTCCTTCTGCTCGCGGTCGTCGAGGAGCGCGACGAGCGGCGCCACGGCGGTCCGGTCGCCGACCTGGCCGAGCGCGCGGCCAGCGGCGGCGGCGACGGCGAACGTCGGCGCGGACCGCATCGTCTCGACCAGCCTCTCCCCGGCGGCCGCGTCGCCGAGGAGGCGGAGGCCGGTCGCGAGCTCGATCCGGAGCGTCGCGTCGCGCTCGTCGAGCAGCGCCTCCGTCAACGCCGGAGCCGCGGCGTGGTGGCCGACGAGGCCGAGTCCGACCGCGAGGCGCGCCCGGAGGGCGGCATCGCGGGTCTCGGTGAACCGGTCGAGCAGACGCGGGCCGGCGGCGCGGTCCTCGGCGAGACCGATCGCGATCGCGAGGGCGCCGACGTCGGACGGGTTCCGGGTGGAGCGGAACGCCGAGACGAGCCCCCTCGCCACGCGCGCCCGCAGGCCCGAGGTCGGGCCGAGACCGTGAGCGCCGACGCCGAGCGCGAGCGCCGTCCAGGCGACGTCGGTCCCGTACGACGGATCGGCGAGCTCGAGCTGGAGGAGGTCGTGGATCCGCTCGCCGGCGTCGTCGTGCGGCGCGCGCGCGAGGATCCGGCCGAGCGCCATCAGCGAGAACCGACGGAGCGGCGCGTCGCTCTCCTTCCGGACGACCTTCCGCAGCGCTTGGACCACCTCCTCGTCCTCGACCGACGCGAGCCGGCCGAGCGCGATGACCGACGAGCGCCGGAGGTCGTCGTCCTGCCGCCGGTCGGTCGCCAGGTCGAGGAGGCGCGGCACCAGCGCCGCGGCGTCGTCGCCGAGGCGCGCGAGCGCGATCGGGACCTGCGAACGGATCCGGCGGTCGATCCTCCGGTCGTCGAGCAGCGCGGCGAGGACCGGGATCGTGGTGGTCGCGGCCTCCCGCACCAGGCCGAGCGAGAGGACGGCGCCGGCCACCACCTCGACGTCGTCGTCGCGGGTCCGCTCGACCAGCCGGACGATCTGCGGCACCATCTCCGGCCCGCAGGCGAACCCGAGCGCGAACGCGGCGAACGCCCGCTCGACCGCCGTGACGCTCCCTCCGAGCGCGCTCCGGCCGGCGCTCGTGTCGCTCATCACGCCCCAGAGGATCGGCGCCGACGCGCGGTCGCCGAGGATCCCGAGCGCGAGGAGACCGGACTGGCGGACGGTGGCGTGGCGGCTGGCGAGCTGTTCGCGCAGGGTCTGCGCGACGCCGCCGATGTCCGGCTCCGCGACGCGACCGAGCGCGATCGTCGCCGAGTCGAGGATCTCGGCGTCGTCGGCCGCGAGCGCGCGCACGAGCGCCGGGACGACCTCGCCGCGGACGTCGTCGACGGTCGGGCGGTCGAAGCGGCCGATCGCGACGCGCGCCCCGTCCCCGCCGAGGAACGCCCGGTCCCCCGTCGGGACGGAGGTCCGCGCGCGCCCGCGCAGGTACGGGTCCTTGTTGTACTCCCACCACGACTCCCAGCCGTCGACCGCGGACGCGCCCCGGCGTTTCCGGCCGCCGCCGCGCGTCGTCACCGGTCCCCCCGCGGCCGGTCCGCCCCGGCCGGGCGGCGCCACGGCCGGCCCGCCCGAGGAGGGCGGCGCCTCGAGCGGCGGGCCCGATCCCGGCCCCGGAGTCTCCGGACCTCCGCTCCCCGGCCCCGATCCCGACCCGGGGCCCTCCCCGGGGGCCGGCGTCCGTTCGGGCCGGCGCTCCGGCGGCGGGTACCAGGCGCCGTGGCCGGTGGCGCGGGGCGCCTCTCCCAGCCACGGCAGGAGGAGCACGCAGAGGACGAGGCGGGCGGGTCTCATGATGCAGGTCTCCGATGTCGGCCCGGAACGGACGCCACGGCGGCACCCGATCGCGCCCCCGTCGTCCGCCCCACTCCGCTGCGGAGATTTCGGATCCGGCCGGCCTCGGCCTTTACTCGAGTCCGGAATCTGTACCCGTGGTCGGCCGGCCCGCCCGCGACCGCTCGCCCCGGGCCCCGACGATCGCCTCGAGCGCCTCGCTCGCCCCGGCGCGCAGGTGGAGGTCGACGTGGTGGCTCACGCCGCTCTCCCCCGGGTTGATCTCGATCGTGAACCCGCCCCGCTCGCGCGCCAGGACGACCGGCTCGGCGATGTACGGGAAGACGCTCGTCGTCCCGATCGAGAAGACGAGATCGAAGCCGCGCCCCACCTCGTGCCGCAGCCGTTCGAGCGCCGGGACCGGGAGCATCTCCCCGAAGAGGACGACGACCGGCCGGACCAGCGCGCCGCATCGCTCGCACCGGGGCGGGACGTCGAGCGCGGAGTAGTCCTCGACCCGCTCCTCGGCGCCGCACCCGGTGCAGACGAGGTCGTGGACGTCGCCGTGGATCTCGATGACGTTCTCGGAGCCCGCGGACCGGTGGAGCCCGTCGACGTTCTGGGTCAGGACCCAGACCCTCTCCTTCTCCCGCTCGAGCTCGGCGATCCGCTCGTGCGCGCGGTTCGGACGGGCGCCGCGGCACGCGAGTTCGATCTGGGCGATCGCGCGCCAGCAGACGTCCGGCCGGGACGCCAGCATCTCGCCGGAGAGCGCCACCTCGATCGGGTACCCGTCGTCGGTCCGCCTCTCCTCGTACAGCCCCCCGACGCCGCGGTACGTCGGCAGGCCCGAGTCGGCGGAGATCCCGGCGCCGGTGACGAAGAGGATCGAGTCGGCCTCGTCGAGCGCGCGGGCGGCCCGCCGCACGGCGCTTTCGTCGAGGGGGCGGGACGGAGGAGGAGTCGGCATCGCGGTCTCCCTGCGAACGTCCACCCTACCGACCGTCCGCTCCCCCGGCGCGGCCCGCTCCTCCTACGATGCGGCCCCCCGGCCCCAGGACGCGGAGCGACCGACCATGGACGACGCCGACCTCGTGAGACGGGCGCTCGACGCCCGCGCCCGTTCGTACTCCCCGTACTCGGGGTTCGCGGTCGGCGCCGCGCTGCGCCTGGACGACGGGTCGGTCGTGACCGGCACGAACGTCGAGAACGCGTCGTACGGCCTGACCGTCTGCGCGGAACGGGTCGCCGTCTTCACCGCGGTGGCGAGCGGCCGGACCGGGTTCGCCGCGCTCGCGGTCGCGACCGAGCGCGGCGCGTCGATGTGCGGCGCCTGCCGGCAGGTGGTCCGGGAGTTCGCCGAGGACCTCCCCGTCCTCCTCGCCGACGCGGCGGGGAACGTGACGACGACGTCGATCGCCGCCCTCCTCCCCGGATCGTTCGGGCCCGAGTCGCTCGGCGGCGAGGGGGACGCTACCTGAGCGCGTAGCGGGCGCCGTCCCGGACGACCCGCTCGTCCTCGGCGAGCTTCTCCAACCCGGCGAGGAGCGACCGGAAGGCGATCGGCAGGACCTCCTCGGCGACGTCGTCGTACACGCGCGGCAGGAGCCCCTCCGCGGTGTCGGCGCGCTCGCGCAGCGCGGCGACGAGCTTCTCCTCCCGCTCGGCGCGGTGCGCGAGGTACCGCGCGAAGATCTTCGGCCCGAACGGGAACGGCGGGCCGTGCGCCGGGAAGACGATCCGCACTCCCGGGGCGGCGCGGAGCCGTTCGAGGCTCGCGAGGTACGTGGCGAGGTGCCCCTCCGGAGGATCGATGACGATCGTCGAGACCGTCGAGACCATGTCGCCCGCGACGAGCGCGCCGTACCGGTCCTCCAGGAAGCAGAGGTGCCCGCGCGCGTGCCCGGGGGTGTGGAGCGCGGAGAGGGTCCAGCCGTCCGTCCCGTCCGGGGCGCGGCCGAGCGCGATCGTCTCGCCGTCCTCGATCGGCGCGCCGCGCGGCGCGTCGCCGCCGAGGCGGTCGAGCGTCCGGGCGTGCGCGCGGACCTCGAGGCCGTACCGCGCGGCCGTCGCCGCCGCCGCGCCGACGTGGTCCTCGTGGTGGTGCGTCAAGAGGACGCCGGCGAGCCGCGCGCCCTCCGCGACCCGTCGGTCGAGCAGGTCGAACAGGCGCTCCTGTTCGTCGGCGTGAGGCGTCGCCGGGTCGACGACGAACAGCTCGTCGCGGCCGACCACGTACGTGTTCGTCGTCGTCGCGGGCGGCAGGGTCGGCGTCCGGAGGCTCGCCTGCATCACGCCCGGGGAGAAACGGACGGGCGGCAGCCGCCCGTCGACGAACCGCTCCCCCTCGGTCCGGACCCGCGCGAGCCCCTCCTCGAGGCCGTGCGCGGCGAGGCACTCGAGCACGAACAGGACCGGCGGCGCGATCGCGAGCTCGCCGGCGTGCCACGCCTCGCACGCGCGCGAGGGGCGGAAGAACCGGCCGTCGACCAGCTCCTCGCCGTCGTGCGCCGGGTGCGGGTGGTCGTCGACGTGCGCGCGGAAGAAGACCGTGTCGTACCGGACCGGCGCGAACGGCGGCGTGACGAACCGACCGACCTCGTCGAGGAGGTCGGCCGCGAGCGCGAGCCCCGTCTCCTCCTCGATCTCGCGCCGGGCGCATCCGACGAGGTCCTCGTCCCCCGCCTCCTTCACGCCCCCCGGGAACGCCCAGAACCCGCCGAGGAACCGGAGCTTCGGGGAGCGGCGGGCGAGGAAGACCTCGACCTCGGCGGCGGAGCGGGAACGGGCTCCGCGGAGGAGCAGGACGGCGGCGGCTTCGCGGATCATCCGGAGGACGATAGCGGAGAAGGAAGGAGAGGAACGAGAGGAAGGAAAGGAACGAGAGGGCGCTCGCGCGGAACGGGGACGTCGCTCGTCGGTCCTGTCGTCGGTCCGTTCGAGTCGACTCGGAGGCGGAATCGCGCCTCTGACGTCGCCCCTCTCACGAGCCTCGGAACTTTCGATGGACGCCGACCGGCTCGTCGGGCGAGAGCCCCTGCGCCTTCCGGAGCTCGCGCAGGTGCTCGCGCCAGCTCTCGTAGTTCCCCGGGTGGAACTCGACCCCGCCCTCGCCGTCGAACGCGAGGATGTGCGTCGCCAGCCGGTCGAGGAACCAGCGGTCGTGGGTCACCACGACGACGCAGCCCGGGAACTCGAGGAGCGCCTCCTCGAGGTGCCGGAGCGTCGGGAGGTCGAGGTCGTTGGTCGGCTCGTCGAGCAGGATGAAGTTCCCACCGCGGCAGAGCATCTTCGCCATCTGCACCCGGTTCCGCTCGCCGCCGGAGAGGTCCCCCATCCGCTTCTGCTGGTCGCCGCCCCGGAAGTTGAACCGCGCGACGTACGCCCGCCCCTTCACCTCGACGCCGCCGATGTCGAGGTTCTCGGCGCCGCCGGTGATCTCCTGGTAGACGGTGTTGTCGTCCTTCAGGTCCTCGCGGCTCTGGTCGAGGTAGCAGAGGTCGACCGTCGAACCGACGCTCACCGCGCCGGCGTCCGGCTCCTCCTGGCCGACGATCATCCGCATGAGCGTCGACTTCCCGGCGCCGTTCGGGCCGACCACGCCGAGGATCGCCCCCGGCGGGAGCTCGAACGAGAGGCCGTCGAACAGCTCGCGGCCGTCGTATGCCTTCTTCACGGCCTCGACCTCGAGGACGCGGTCGCCGAGCCGCTTCGTGAACGGGATGTGCAGGCGGAAGTCCTCGCGGACCGCCTTCTTGTGCTCGGAGACGAGGTCCTCGTACCGCTGGACGCGCGCCTTGCTCTTCGACGTCCGCCCCTTCGGGTTCTGGCGGACCCAGTCGAGCTCGCGAGCGATCAGCTTCGCCCGTTCGTCGTCCGACTTCTTCCGCTGGCGGAAGAACTCCTCCCGCTGGGCAAGGTAGTCGGAGTAGTTCCCCTTGTACGGCCGGAACTCGCCGCGGTCGATCTCGAGCATCCACCCGACGACGTTGTCCAGGAAGTACCGGTCGTGCGTCACGAGGACGATCGTGCCGGCGTACTCCTGGAGGTGGCGCTCGAGCCACTGCACCGACGCGGCGTCGAGATGGTTCGTCGGCTCGTCGAGCAGCAGGAGGTCGGGGTGCTCGAGGAGGGCGCGGCAGAGGGCGACGCGCCGCCGCTCGCCGCCGGAGAGGTTCGTCACCTCGCGGTCGCCGGGCGGGAGGTGCAGCGCCATCATCGCCTGCTCGATCTGCCGGTCGAGCTCCCACGCGTCGAGCGCGTCGATCTCGTCCTGGAGCCGCCCCATCTTCTCCATCAGCTCGGTCATCTCGTCGTCGCCGAGCGGCTCGCCGATCTTCTGGCTGATCGAGATCGGAAGAGCACACG
>JBICIB010000045.1:0-5404 GCA_043101415.1 Planctomycetota bacterium JB042
GTCGGCGGCGGTGATCGTGTCGCTCGACCTCCTCGGACAGGTGCTCGAGCTCCGGGCGCGGGCGCGGACGTCGGACGCGCTCCGCGGGCTGCTCGACCTCACGCCGCCGACGGCGCGGCGGATCGAACCGGACGGGACCGAGCACGACGTCCCGCTCGACGAGGTCCGGGTCGGCGACCGCCTGCGGGTCCGCCCCGGCGAGAAGGTCCCGGTCGACGGCGCCGTCCTCGACGGGGAGAGCGACGTCGACGAGTCGACCGTGACCGGCGAGCCGATGCCGGCTCCGAAGTCGGCGGGGGACGAGGTCGTCGGCGGGACCGTGAACGGAGCGGGCGGACTCGTGATCGAGGCGCGCAAGGTCGGCGACGAGACGCTCCTCGCGCGCATCGTCGCGATGGTCCGGGACGCGCAGCGGAGCCGGGCGCCGATGCAGGCGCTCGCCGACCGGGTCGCCGCCGTCTTCGTCCCCGCCGTCGTCGCGGTCGCCGTGATCGCCTTCGCCGCGTGGGCGCTGGTCGGACCGGCGCCGCGGCTCGCACACGCGCTGCTCGCCGCGGTCGCCGTCCTCATCATCGCCTGTCCCTGCGCGCTCGGGCTCGCGACCCCGATGTCGATCGTGGTGGCGATGGGGCGCGGCGCGGGCGCCGGCGTGCTGTTTCGGGACGCGGCGGCGATCGAACGCCTGCGCGACGTCGACACGCTCCTCGTCGACAAGACCGGCACGCTGACCGAGGGGCGCCCGCGGCTGGCCGACGTCGCCGTCGGGGACGGCGGGCCGGACGCCGACGCGCTGCTCCGGCTCGTCGCGTCGGTCGAACGCGCGAGCGAGCACCCCCTCGGCCGGGCGATCGTCGACGGCGCGGAGGAGCGCGGGGTGACGACCGCGGACGTCGAGCGGTTCTCCTCCGCCACGGGGAAGGGCGTCCGGGGCGGCGTCGACGGACGGACGGTCCTCGTGGGCGGCCGACTCCTCGAGGAGGAGGGGGTCGACGTCCCGGCGGCGCTGGCGACGAAGGCGGAGGCGATCCGCGGCGAGGGGGGGACCGCGGTCCTGGTCGCCGTCGACGGCGCGGCCGCCGGCGTGCTGGACGTCCGCGACCCGATCAAGGCGACGACGCCGGACGCGATCGCCGCGCTGCGGGACGAAGGCCTGCGCGTGATCGTCCTGACGGGCGACGAGGAGCGGACCGCTCGCGCCGTCGCCGGGCGGCTCGGCCTCGACGAGGTCCGGGCCGGCGTGCTCCCCGAGGAGAAGGGCGAGGTCGTCGCCGCGCTCCACGAGGAAGGCCGCGTCGTCGCCATGGCCGGCGACGGGGTGAACGACGCGCCCGCCCTGGCCCGGGCCGACGTCGGGGTCGCCATGGGGACGGGGACCGACGTCGCGATGGAGAGCGCCGCGGTGACGCTGGTCGGCGGCGACCTGAACGGCCTCGTCCGCGCGCGCCGGCTGAGCCGCGCCACGGTCGCGAACGTCCGGCAGAACCTCTTCTTCGCGTTCGTCTACAACGCGCTCGGCGTGCCGATCGCGGCCGGCGCGCTCTACCCGTTCACCGGGATCGTCCTCTCGCCGATGATCGGCACGTTGGCGATGAGCCTGAGTTCGGTCTCGGTCATCGCCAACGCGCTCCGCCTGCGCGGCGCCTCGATCTGAACGCGGTCCGTCAGCCCCCCTCGACCATCGAGAGGTACTTCTGCGGGTCGGCTTCGAACTTCTTGTTGCACGACTTGCAGCAGAGGAAGACGGCCTTTCCGTCGACGTCCTTCCGGATCGGCGCGCCCATCGA
Organism: Planctomycetota bacterium JB042; assembly: GCA_043101415.1. Taxonomy (GTDB): domain Bacteria; phylum Planctomycetota; class B15-G4; order B15-G4; family JADJEK01; genus JAUIEL01. Next base: position 1,785 of record JBICIB010000045.1, read on the forward strand.
GCCGAGCGCCTCGCCGCTGACCGGGCAGTTCTCCTGCGCCCGGACGAGGGCGAGCGTCTCCGCGTCGAGGCCCTCCAGCCCCTCGAGGAGCGGCTCCTCCGCCGCCTCCGCCGCGCCGCCGCCGGCGGGCGCCTCCGTCGCCTCCTTCTTGCTGCATCCGACCGCGAGCGCGCCGCAGACCGCGAGGGTCACGAGACCGGGGATCACGAGCTTCATCTCTCATTCTCCTTTGTCGCCGGCGGCGCGTCGGCCGACACGAGTCGGCGTCCGAGCAACCGGGCTTCCATCGAACCACAGTAGAGGACGGGCACGACGAAGAGCGTCAGGAGCTCGATCGCCATGCCGCCGAACGAAGGGATCGCCATGGGGACCATGACGTCGGCGCCGCGGCCGGTCGACGTGAGGACCGGCAGGAGCGCCAGGAGGGTGGTCGCGGTCGTCATCAGGCAGGGGCGGATCCGCTTCTTCCCCGCCTCGACGACCGCCTCGCGGATCTCGCGCCGGGTCGCGGGCGCGTTCCGCTCGAACGACTGCTTCAGGTAGGTCGAGATCACCACCCCGTCGTCCGTCGCGATGCCGAACAGCGCGAGGAAGCCGACCCAGACCGCGACGCTCAGGTTGACCGGCTGCACCTGGAACAGCTCGCCGAGGTGGACCCCGAGGACCTCGACGTCGAGGAAGCCGGGCCGGCCGTACGCCCAGAGGAGGAGGAACCCGCCGGCCCACGCCACGGCGACGCCGGAGAAGACGATCGCCGCGCTCGTCAGGCTCCGGAAGTGCAGGTAGAGGATCAGCAGGATCAGGAACAGCGCGACGGGGAGGACCGCGGCGAGCGTCTTCTGCGCCCGGACCTGGTTCTCCCAGGCGCCGGCGAACCGGTACGACACGCCGGGAGGGATCTCGAGCCGGCCGTCGGCGACCGCCGCGTCGAGCGCCGCCCGGCACGTCTCCACCGCGTCGACCTCCGGCACGCCGGCGCGCTGCCCGAACGTCACGAACGCGGTCAGGAACGTCTCTTCGCTCCGGATCATCTGCGGACCGCGCACGTACCGGATCGACGCGAGCTGGGAGAGCGGGATCTGCACCGCCTCGTCGACCGGGACCAGGATGCGCGCGAGCGCCTCGTAGGAGTCGCGCAGCTCGCGCTGGTAGCGGACCCGGACCGGGTACCGCTCGCGCCCCTCGACCGTCGTCGTCACTGGGCGCCCGCCGACCGCGACCTCGATGACGTCCTGCACCGCGCGGATCGGCACGCCGTAGCGCGCGATCGCCTCGCGGTCGATCTCGATCTCCAGGTACGGCTTCCCGACCACGCGGTCCGCGAGCACCGTCGCCGGCTCGACGACCGGGACCTCCTTCAGGATCGCCTCGATGTCGACCGCGACCCGTTCGATCGTCGCGAGGTCGGGGCCGACGACCTTCAGCCCGAGGTTCGAGCGCATGCCGGTCTGGAGCATCACCCGGCGCGCCTCGATCGGCTGGAGGTACGACGCGCCGGTCGTCCCCGGGATCGCCCCCGCCCGCTCGATCTCGCGCCAGATGTCGCGCGGCGTCTCGATCTCGTCGCGCCACCGCCGCACCCGATTCCCGTCCTCGTCGACGGCGTACTCCGGCACGTACTGGATGATCGTCTCGATCATCGAGATCGGCGCCGGATCGAGCGCGCTGTCGACGCGTCCGATCTTGCCGACCGCGCTCTCGATCTCGGGGATCGCCCGGAACGCGAGGCCCTGCTTCCGGAGCACGTCCATCGCCTCGCCGATCGACGCGTGCGGCATCGTGGTCGGCATGTAGAGGAACGAACCCTCGTCGAGCGGGGGCATGAACTCCTTGCCGAGTCCGGGGAACGCGTGCCGGGCCCAGACGGCGACGTCGCTCTTCGCGGCCGGCTCGGGGAGGAACCGGAAGACCCGGTCGAAGCCGAGCCAGACGGTCGCGCCGGTCACGACCAGCGCGACCGGCACGAGCAGGAAGAGCAGCTTCATCCGCAGGAACAGCCGGAGCAGCGGCTCGTAGGCGAGCTGGAACAGTCGGAAGAAGAGGAGCAGCCCGCCCACGATCGCCACCACGAACCCGGCGTTCGGGAGGAGCCCGGCCTCCGGGCCGAGCGGCTCCCATGTCGCCGCCAGCGCCACGGCGACGGCGAGCGCGAGGACGAGGTTCGTGGAGACGACGAGCGCGCGCCGGAGCCGCGCCGGCAGCCGCGGCGACGCCAGTCCGTAGAGGGCGAGGACCGCGACCGTCGCCCCGACCGGCCATCCGACCGTCGCGCCGAGGACGAGCCCGAGGAGGACGACCGCGCCGAGCAGGAGCGCGCGGAGGGTCCGCCCGGGGACCCGGCCGGCGAGGAGGAGGTGCGCGGCGGGCGGGATCATGGTCAGCGCGACGGCGACCGACGCGAGGAGGGCGAGGGTCTTCGTCCACGCGAGCGGAGAGAAGAGCTTCCCCTCGGCCCCGGTCATCGTGAAGACCGGCAGGAAGCTGACGACGGTCGTCGCGATCGCGGTCACGACCGCCCCGCCGACCTCGGCCGCCGCCTCCCGCAGCACCGAGAGCGCCTCCCGGTAGGTGAGCCTGCGCCCGCCGGCGGTCCGCTCGTCGAGGTGGCGGAGCATGTTCTCGCTCAGGACGATCCCCATGTCGACGATCGTCCCGACCGCGATCGCGATCCCCGACAGCGCCACGATGTTCGCGTCGACCGAGAACGCCTTCATGCCGAGGAACGTGAGCAGGACGGTGATCGGCAGCAGCGCCGAGATCAGGATCGAGCTGCGGAGGTGCATCACCATCACGAGCACGACGACGATCGTCACGAGGACCTGCTGCAGGATCGCGTCGTTCAGCGTGTCGAGCGTCTCGAGGATCAGCCCGGTCCGGTCGTAGAACGGGACGATCGTCATCTTCACGCGCCGGCCGTCCTCGAGGGTCGTCTCCGGCAGGCCGGGCGCGATCTCGGCGATCTTCGCCTTGACGTTCTCGATCACCTCCAGCGGGTTCGCGCCGAAGCGCACGACGACCACGCCGCCGACCGCCTCCGCCCCGTCCTTGTCGAGCGCACCGCGCCGGAGCGCCGGCCCGAGCGTCACGTGCGCGACGTTCGACACGTAGACCGGGACGCCGTCGCGCGACTTGACGACCGTCCGCTCGAGGTCCTCGACCGACCGGAGGAACCCGAGCCCGCGCACCACGTACTCGACCCGGTTCAGCTCGATCGTCCGGGCCGAGACGTCGACGTTCGAGCGGCGGACGGCGTCGAACACCTCGCCGAGCGTGACCCCGTACGCCCGCATGGCGTCCGGATCGACGTCGACCTGGTACTCCCGCACGAACCCGCCGATCGAGCCGACCTCGCTGACCCCGTCGGCCCCCTGCAGCGCGTACCGGACCAGCCAGTCCTGCGTCGAACGGAGCTCGGCGAGGGAGAACCCGGGCGCCGGAGCGCCGTCCTGGTCGCGCCCCTCGAGCGTGTACCAGAAGACCTGGCCGAGCGGCGTCGCGTCGGGACCGAGCGACGGGCGGACCCCGTCCGGGAGCGTCCCCGCGGGGAGCGAGTTCAGCTTCTCCAGCAGCCGGCTGCGCGACCAGTAGAAGTCGACGTCGACCTCGAAGACGACCAAACA
>JBICIB010000046.1:0-4141 GCA_043101415.1 Planctomycetota bacterium JB042
TGAGTCGACCCGCGCCAGGGCCACGCGGTCTCCGGCCGCCGCCTTGTCCGCGACGGCGTCGAGCTCGCGCACGAGCGCCTCGCGCTTCGCCGCCTTCGAGCCCGGAGCGGAGCCGGCCGCATCGATCGCGTCGAGCGAGGCGAGCTCCCCCTTCAACTCGTTCATCCGCGCCAGCGCGTCCGGGTCGCCGTTGGCCGCCGCCGCCGCGAGGCGGTCCATCTCGGCCAGGATCTCCCGCTTGCGGGCGTCGTTCGGTCCGCCGTCGAGCGCCGCGACGTCGGCCGCGTTCAGCTCCTGCAGCTCGCCCCGGATCTCGGCCAGCCGGGCGATCGCCTTCGGATCGCCGGCCGCCGCTGCTTCGGCGAGCGAGTCCATCTCCTCGAGCAACGCCTCCCGACGGGCGCTCCGCTCGGCCCTTGCCACGCCCTTCGCGACGTCGCCGTCGAGGCTCGCGAGCTCCTGCTGGATCTCCTCCAGCCGTCGCTTCGCCGCCGGATCTCCGGCCGCCGCCGCGTCGGCGAGCGCGTCCATCTCTTCCAGCAACGCCGCGCGCCGCTCCGCCTTCGCCGCCGCGTCGGGGTTCCGGGGCGCCTGCGCGTCGAGCTTCGCGAGCTCGTCCTTCACCTCCTTGAGACGGGCGACCGCCACCGGATCCCCGGCCGCGGCCCGCTCCTCGAGGTCGTCCATCTCCGCCAGGAGCGCCGCGCGACGGGCGTCGCGGTCGCCGTCCGCGCTCCCCTTCTTCTCCGCCTCGTCGAGGGCCGCGAGCTGACGCTGGACGTCCTTCATCCGCTCGACCGCCGCCGGATCGCCGTTCGCGGCCCGCTCGGCGAGATCGTCCAGCTCGGCGAGCAACGCCCGGCGCCGCTCGCCTTCGGGGCTCGTGTCCTGATCGGAGAGCTCCTGCAGCTCCTCCTGCACCTCGCGGAGCCGCGCGATCGCGACGGGATCGCCGGCCGCCGCCCTCACGGCGAGGTCGTCGAGCTCCCGGATCAGCTCGCTGCGCCGCGCCGCGACCGGATCGACCGGACCGCTGGCGGAGAGCTGGGCGAGCTCCTTCTGCACCTCCTGCAGGCGCTTCAGCGCGGCCGGGTCGCCCTCCGCCGCGCGCTGGGCGAGTTCGGCCGCCTCCTCGAGGAGCGCGCCGCGCTTGTCCGCGTCGCCGCTCAGCTCCCGCTCGGCGATCGCGGAGAGCTCCCCCTGGATCTCCTTGATCCGCTTCTGCGCGTTCTTGTCGCCGGCCGCGGCGCGGTCGGTGAGCGACGCCATCTCGGCCAGGAGCTTCTCGGACCGCGTGCCGCCCGCGCCGGGCTGCACCACGACGGGCGGCGGGCCGCCCGACGCGGCGATCTCCGCCTCCTTCTTGGCGGTCTCGAACGCGTCGATCTCCGCCTTCGCCGCCGCGATCTCGTCCGCGGAGGCCGAACCGTCCAGGACGTCTCCGACGACCTGGTCGAGACGTTCGAGGACCGGCGCCGTCTTCCCCGCGCCGGGGCCGAGACGGTGCAGCGCGTCCCGGATCTCCTTCATCCGATCGACCGCGCCGACGTCGCCGGTCGCGGCCAAATCGAGCGCTCCGTCGAGCTCGGCGAGCAGCTTCGCGCGCGCCGCGTCGAGCGCCTCGTTCGAGAGCGACGTCATCGAGACGACCAGCAGCCGCTCGGGGTCGTCGTGCGTCGGATACTCGGCGTCGGCGACCCGGTTGTAGCGCGGGTGCTCGACGCTGAGCTTGAACCGGCCGTGCGGGACCGAGGCCTCCGCCTCACCCGACGGGTCGGTCTGGGTCGAGATCGGCGACCCTCCCTCGGCCGGCGTGAAGACGACCTTCGCGCCCTCGACCGTCGGACGGGTCCGGAGCTTGACGACGACCTCGGCCGGCGCCTTGCGCACGATCTGGAGCTGACGGGTCGCGACCTGGTTGCGGCCCGAGTCGTAGACGATCAGGAACGCCCGGTCCTCCCCCACGGTCGGGACCCGGATGTCGGCCGCGAACGCGCCGGTGTCGTCCGGCTGCACGGGCCACGTCGAGTTGTCCTTCAGCTTGATCTCGACCGGCGTCCCGGCGTACTGCTCGATCCGCCCGGAGACCGTCACCTTCGGCTTGTCGGTCTCCCAGACCCCCTCGTTGTCGAGCGTGATCGTCGGCGCGTTCACCGACCGGAAGACCAGCGCCGCCGCGACGCAGAGCACGACGAAGAGGAGGCCGATCGCGCCGAACAGCGCCGGCTTCGGGATCTTCCCCTCCTTCTTCTTCAGCGCCTCGACGTCGACCTCTTCCACGAAGGCCGTCGCCGCGATGCTGCCGCGGACGTCGCCGAGCTGCTTCAGGCAGATCTCCGCCGAGTCGATGCGCTCGCGCACCGGCTTGGTCATCATCGCCGCGATGAGGTCGGAGAGGTCCTCGGGGTAGTCCTCGATGACCTCTTTCAACGGCGGGACGGTCATCTGCATCGACGTGTGGAAGTACATCCACTTCGGCCGCTCGTCGCCGCCGCCGCCGCCCTGCGGGTCGTACACCGACGGGAACTGCTGCTTGAACAGCTCCTGGCCGAGCGCGTACTCGTACGCGACCATCCCGAGCGAGTAGATGTCGAGCTTCGGCGAGTCCTCGCCGAGCTGCGCGTCGAGCATCTCCGGCGCCGCGTACTTGACCGTCATCACGTTCAACGTGTCGGACGAGTCGCTCCGCTTGGCGAGGCCGAAGTCGGCGATCTGCCAGGTGCCGTAGTTGTTCGAGAGGATGTTGTTCGGCTTCAGGTCCCGGTGGACGATCGGCGGGCTCTGCGCGTGGCAGACCCGGAGGCCGTTCAGCCCGTCCCGCAGCAGCACGCGCACCTGGTCCGGGTCGGCCGGCTTGTCGGTCACGTAGTGCTTCAGGGACTTCCCCGCCAGCTCCATCGCGATCCAGGCGCCGGCTTCCTCGTCGATGCCGAAGCCGTAGACCGTGACGATGTTCGGCGAGTTCGAGACGGCGAGCAGGATTCCGACCTCTCGCTTGAGAGTGTCCATCTGCTCTTCGTCGTCGAGCTTGAGGGTCTGCAGGACCTTGATCGCGGCCGGGCGCGTGATGCCCTGCCCCAGGTCCTCCTCGGCCCGGTAGACGACGGTGTCGCCGCCCTTGTCGATCTGCTCGAGGATCCGGAAGTTGCCGAGCTGTTCCTTCATAGTCCGGAGTCCTCTTCTCCGATCTGACTGCGCGCGATGTTGCCGCGGATGCGGGCGAACCAGACCAGGGCGTCGGCGAAGACCTCGTCGCTGGTCGCGGCGAAGTCGGTGGCACCGGCCTGGCGGTTGAAACCCATCAGGATGTCGAGGGACTTGGTCCCCGGCGAGGCGATCTGACTGAACGTCTTGGCGCCGCTGGAGGTCTCGAACTCGATCGGGATGCTGTGGAGCGCCTTCCGCATGGTGTCCCAGTGCTGGGCGGCGAGGAACGCGTTGTCCGCCTGGTCGATCCGCCAGGCGAGCCGGAAGAGCTTCAGCCCCTCGCTCGGGAACCAGCCCTTCTCCCTCCACTCGTCCATGCGGGTGTCGAGGTGCGAGTACGCCTGACGCCAGTTGTGCTCGCCGCGGGCCGTCTCGACCTGGTCCGGGTCCTTCAGCAGGAACATCGCGCCGAGTCCGAGGCCGAGGAGCACGAGGACGACGAGGAGCATCACCTCGGCGCTCAGTCCGCCGCCGCCGAGGCGCTGGTCGACGACGAGCTTCACCGAGTCGCTGAGCTGGATCTCGTCGTTGTTGCCGAGGGTGACCGAGTCGGAGACGCGCCGCCCCTTCACCTTGGTGCCGGCGGCCGAGAGGTTCTGGAGGACGAGCTTCCCCCCCTCCTCCCGCACCACCGCGTGCTCCCACGCGACGGACTCGTCCTTCAGGACGACCCGCGCCGCCGGCGAGCGACCGATGAGACTCTCTCCCTCGATCCGGAACGACTTCCCCTCGTCCGTCCCGCTCAGAACCGTCAGGTGGTAGACCATCGAGCTTCCTTCAACCGAGCTGGATGCCCTGGTACCAGAACTTCACGATGAACGGCGCGAAGAGGAGGAGCATCGTCGCGACCAGGACCAGCATCCCCGGCACGAGCACCTTCACCTTCTCCTTGCCTGCGATCTCCGTCGCCTCCTGGATCCGCCGCTCGCGGGTG
>JBICIB010000047.1:0-4093 GCA_043101415.1 Planctomycetota bacterium JB042
GAACAGCGTCGGGAGGAACGACACCGCGAGCGGGGGACCGACGAGGAAGGTGCAGCCGGGCAGAGGGACCGCGGCCGGCGTCGCGCCGACGACGAGCGCCGCCACGCTGTTCGTGATCGAGCCGGCCTGCGTCGTCAGCCGGATCTCACCGCCCGGCGTCGCGCACCCCTCGAGGAGGGTGATCTTCGGGAGGAATCCGCCGGCGTTCGGACAGGCCGAGCCGTACTTCGTGATCGATCCGCAGGTCGGGGAGAAGGCGTACGCGCCCCAATCGAACCCGGCCTTCGACGCCAGGAAATCGAGCTGACCGTCCCCGTTCACGTCGCCGGCGTCAGAGACCGCCCAACCGATCTCGCCCGGCCCCGACGTCTTCGCCAGCGTCAGCCCCGTCGCCCCCGACATCACGTGCACCTCGTACGGGCCGGTCCCCGTCGGAAAGAGGCTCACGAGGACGTCCGCACGTCCGTCGAAGTCGAGGTCTCCCATCCGGCTCACGTTTTGGGCGTACCACGGCGTCCCGACGCCGCCGAACTGGTGGATCGGCTGGCCGGTCGCTCCCGAGTCGACCCTCACGGAGTGGACGAGGTTCGGGAAGAGCGGCTTCGCCACGCCCGCCAGATCCGTCACGCCGTCGCCGTCGACGTCGCCGACCCCGTCGCAGGAGAACCCGTAGAGGTCACCGGGGGTGTTGCCGAAGAACGACGCGAGGATGCCGCCCGTCTTTCCCGAGACGACGTACGCCGCTCCGGCGTTCACGCCGCCGGTACCGTCCTTCGTCACTCCCATGACGAAGTCCGCATGACCGTCCGCGTCGAAGTCCCCGAAGCGGCCCACGCTCGAGCCGAGCTGTTCGCCGGGGGTCCCGCCGTCGATCGTGTGCAGAACGGTCCCGTCGAAGCCGGAGAAGACCCGGACCCGGCCGGCGTACGTGCCTCCCGACGTCGTGGTCTGCGGGGCACCGACGACGACATCGACGAATCCGTCCGCGTCGACGTCGCCGGGGCCGGCCACGTCGACGCCGAAGCCGTCGTCGCCGTGAACTCCGGTGAAGGTCCCAAGAGTCGCACCGTCTTTCCCCGCCAACACCACCGCGGCCCCGGGGAATCCTGCCGCGCCCGCACCGGTCACCGAATCCACGATCCCATCGTGATCGAAGTCGCCCACGCTGGCCAAAGACAGGCCGATTCTCTGAGAGGACGAGCCGACCACCGACCAAACGAGACTCCCATCACAACCGGAGAACAGAGCCACTCCACCGACGTACTGACCTCCGGACTCGCTCGCGGGCGTGCCCACCAAGAAGTCGGCGAACGAATCCTGGTCGGAGTCGCCGGCGCCGGCGAGCGACCACCCGACCGAGCCGTTGAGCACGCCGCCGTCCCCTACCTCGTGGATCACTCCCTGGCCAGAGACCGAACGGAACGGAGCCGAGAAGAGCAGTGCGACGAGGAGCGTCGACACGGCCCAGCCGTTCTCACTGGATTGGCGTTCTCTCGCACCTGTCGTCATGGCTGCACCAGGGCAAGCACGAACACGTCGAGCCCCGAGATGCCACCGATTGGAGGAAACTCGGTCGAGACCGTCTGTTCGTTGTAGAGCGCCCCTCCCACGTTGTTCGTCCTGAACCCCAATGGCGACGGACTCACGTAGGACGCGAGGGTGTCGTAGAATCCGAGACCGGCGACGGGATCTGTCGACGAGCCGACGATGTAGACCGACCCCGAGTCGAGCGCGATTCCCCACGCCTCGTCCCGCCCGGCTCCTCCGAGATAGGTGAAGTACGAGTTCGCGAAGCTGGACACCTTCAACAGGAACGCGTCGTAGTCACCTTGGTGATCTGGGATGATCCCATCACAGATGGCCGGATCACACAGCAGCGTGGAGAGCGTGTGCCCCGTGACGTAGAGGTGGCGTCCCGTGCTGTCCGCCACGACGGCCGTGGCGTCATCGAAGCCGTTCCCGCCGAAGTAGCTCGAGAACAGCAGCGACTGCGTGCTCAGAGGTGCATCCGGGTCGATCCGGGCCACGAAAGCGTCGGCCGCAGAGCTCTTGACCGACTGAAACGCATTCGCGAGCGGAAAACCGACCGCGGAAAACGTCTCTCCCACGACCGCGAGGTCGGCGTTCCCGTACACATCGACGTCCGAGCAGCGATCTTCCGAGACGCCACCGAGGAAGGAAGCAAAGTCAGGCGGCGACGACGCCGTCGGATTCAACATCATGACGAAGCCGTCCGCCTGGCCGCCCCCGCCAGAGCCGAACGTCGATTGGAAGGCGTTGGATGTCGTCCAGAACGGGCTGGAAGGACTGACGTCGGCCACCTCGCCGACCACCGCTGCGCGCACCTGATTCGGATTCGACTCGTCGAGCGAGATTCCCCAACAGATGGCATCGGGATCAGCTCCTCCCGAGGCCTGACTCGTCCAGTTCGGTGTCCGGACAAGCGTCGAGTATGCAAGGGAAGTCCCGTCGGTGGAGAACTTCGTCACGAAGCCGGCGAAAGCCGTGAACAGCATCTTCTGTTCCATCGCAGCGGGGGTCGTGGGGAAGGGGACGGATCCCGTGCCGGGTTGACCTTCCCACGAGTTCGTGAAGCCGCAGACGTATGCGTTGCCCGAGGAATCGACGGCGACGTCCGTCGCTACGTCTTCCTGGTCGCCACCGAGATAGGTCGAGTACTCGAGAGCGGTACCCGTGTTGGTGAGCTTGTAGTGAACGGCGTCCCCGTTTCCGCCGGGCAACGGTTGGAAGGCCGTCGGGGGACCCGGGAAGGGGACCGCGGGAAACGAATTCGACGTGGAGTGCCCGGCCACGTAGATGGCGCCACTTCCGTCGATATGGATTCCGAGACCGATCTCGTCGTCCTGAGGCGATCCGCCGCTGCCACCGACATACGTCCACCAAAGCAAGTCCGTTCCGTCGACACGGAGCCTTGCGACGAACGTATCCGTGCTTCCGCTCAGAGTCTGCTCCATTCCTGGAATACCAGGATTAGGATTATCATCGAAGTCAAGGCTCGCCGATGTGCCCGTAAGCGTCGCTTTGCCACTGAAGGAGTCGACGTCCGCCGCTTGATCCATTCCGTCATTGATGCCCTGCATCGAGCCTCCCAAGTACGTGAAGTAGTTCGGCGTGTACTGCCCCACCTGCGGATCGACGACGAGCACGGCTGTTCGATCGAGGCGCCCGACCTCGAACCCGAATGCCCCCTCCCCCTTCGCCACGATCCGACTACGAACCTCCCGACGGGTGCCGTCCGCATGTCTCTCGAACGAACGCGGAGGCCGCTGACGGATCTGCCCGAGCTCGGTCGTGATCCAGAGTGCTCCGTCCGCGCCGATCTCGACGTTCGCCGCCCCTTCCACGCGCACGCGGACCTGCGAGAGGTCGGCCCAGGGGGCCAGGACGAGGTCGTACTCGAGTTCGCCGTTCGGCGCCCGGTGGTACTCGACGTCGATGCCCGGGTAGAGCCCGTCGAAGCGGACCCGCTCGTACATCGGGACCTGCGTCGCCCAGCGCTCGGGGTCCCGGCCGACGAAGAAGTTGACGTACGCTTCCTTCCGTGCGATTCCCTGGCTCCGTACGTCCGAACAGACGCCCGCGAAGGTGAGCCTCACCCGGGCGGCGCGTGAGAGATCACGCAAACCGTTGCGCCCCCCCCACCTTGCGTACGTCAATGCGCGACATCTCGACCTGACGGAGCACCATCCCATCGTCGACGAGGTGCGTCACCAGCCCGGGGCTCCGCACGGCGAATCGGGCCTCCTCGGCCCATTGGCCCACGTTCTCGATGAACCCGAGCGCCGTCGAGGACGCCGTGGACGGACCGGCGGCGACCGGAGCCGCGACGAACGTGAGGGCGACGATCGAAACCGAGAGCCACATGAACTCCACCTTTCCCTTGGGAGTGACTTCTCACTCCAGGGTCCCCCGGAGTTGATCGCGTGTCAACACCCTCCCTGGCAACGCCTCCGCTCTGCGTCGCGGCGCACCCTACGCGACTCGAGCCAGCGATTGGGGCCCGACCGGCCCCCATCACTCGAACGTGATCGCGATCCCCTCCGTCGCCGCGAACCCGGCCGCCGTCCCCGGC
>JBICIB010000048.1:0-12818 GCA_043101415.1 Planctomycetota bacterium JB042
TCCGCGTCAGCGACCTCTCCCCTGCTCTCCCTTGCTCTCCCTTGCTCTCGTTGCTTCCCCGGGTCCTCCCCACCCCGCCACCCGCGCTCTCGTTCCTCTCCTTCCTCTCGTTCCTCTCCTTCCTTCCCCCAAGAACTCGCCGGCTCGTCCGTGGTGTTCCCCGACAGGTCCGCCAGGATGGCCCGCGCATGACCCACCTTCCATTCGTCCGCGACGCGCTCGAGCGGTACGAGGGGCGGCTGCTCCTCTACGCCCGGCGTCTGCTCGGGGACGAGGAGCGGGCGCGCGACGTCGTCCAGGAGACCTTCCTGAAGCTCTGCCGGCAGCGCCGGGCGGACGTCGAACGGCGGCTGGCGGAGTGGCTCTACACCGTGGTCCGGAACGGGGCGATCGACGCCCGCCGGAGGGAGCGGGTGATGAAGGTCAGCGACGAGGTGCGGGTCGACGAGCGGGTCGACCCGGCGGGCGGGGGGCCGGGCGCCCGGCTCGAGCGGGAGGAAGAGGGGGCGCGGGTGCTCGCGTCGCTCGCGGCCCTCCCCGAGAAGGAGCAGGAGGCGCTCCGGCTGAAGTTCCAGGGAGGACTCTCGTACCGCGAGATCGCCGGCGTGACCGGGGAGTCGATCGGGACGGTCGGGTGGCGGATCCACGAGGGGCTGAAGACGCTCCGAGCGCGGCTCGGCGCGCGTGAGACGAGCGAAGGGCGGGTGACGTCATGAGCGGCGAGACGATGAAGTTCGATCGGGACGACTGGCGGCTGTCGGCGTACGTCGCCGGGGAGCTCGACGGCGACGAGCGGGCGGCGGTCGAGCGGCTGCTGGCGGAGGACGCCGCGGCGCGCGCGTTCGTGGAGGAGCTGCGGGCGGCGGCGGGGGCGCTGGAAGAGGCGCTGACCGAGGAGGAGGCGCCGGCGTTGAGCGAGGCGCAGCGGGCGTCGGTCGTCCGACCCCGGCGGGTCGTCGGGTGGAGGCACGCGGCGGCGGCGGCGGTGCTCGTCGCGGCGGCGGCCGGCCTGAGCGTCGACTCCGCGAGCCGCTTCGGCGGCGGGGAGGCGGAGGAGTGGCGTCCGGTGCACCGGAGTCGCGTGGGGGAGACGTCCGTCGCGAGCGCGACGACCACCACGAGGGACCCCTACGAGGAGTGGCTCGACTCCCTCGGATACCAGAAGGGAACGATGGACGCCTCGCTCACTCCAGCGCTCCGCTCCCTCCAGGCCCTCGGCTACCTCGCCGGGCCCTCGGACGGCGCGTTCCGTGGCCCGGGCGACTCGGTGCCACCGGGGCGCGGGCGTCTCCTCTCGACGCCGGCCACCGAGGCGACGCGCGAGGAGTACGCGGCGGTCGAGGTCGCCGGCTTCCGTCGCGCGGCCGACGAGGCGCTCTCGACCTTCTCGATCGACGTCGACACCGCGTCGTACGCGAACGTCCGGCGGTTCCTGCGCGAGGGGACGCTGCCGCCCCCGGGCGCGGTCCGGGTGGAGGAGTTCGTGAACGCGTTCACGTACGACGACCCGGCGCCGACCGGCGACGTGCCGTTCCAGGTGACGACCGAGGTCGCGGCGTGCCCGTGGGCGCCGCGCCACCGGCTGGTCCGGATCGGGCTGAAGGGGAGGTCGATCGACTGGTCGGAGCGGAAGCCGGCGAACCTCGTCTTCCTCGTCGACGTGTCGGGGTCGATGAGCTCGGCCGACAAGCTGCCGCTCCTGACGCGGTCGCTCCGGCTGCTGGCGCGGCAGCTCGACCACCGCGACCGGGTCTCGATCGTCGTCTACGCCGGCGCGGCCGGGCTCGTCCTGCCGCCGACGCCCGGGAACCGGGACGGCGAGATCGCCGGCGCGCTCGAGCGGCTGCGGGCCGGCGGGTCGACGAACGGCGGGGCGGGGATCGAGCTGGCGTACCGGCTGGCCGAGGAGAACCTCGTGCCCGGCGGGCTGAACCGCGTGATCCTCGCGACCGACGGCGACTTCAACGTCGGGGTCTCCGACCAGTCGTCGCTCGTCGAGATGATCGAGCGGAAGCGGGAGAGCGGCGTCTTCCTGACCGTCCTCGGCTTCGGTCGCGGGAACCTGAACGACGCGACGATGGAGCAGCTCGCGGACAAGGGGAACGGCAGCTACGGCTACGTCGACTCGCTCGACGAGGCGAAGCGGCTGCTCGTCGAGCAGGTCGGCGGGACGATGATCCCGGTCGCGAAGGACGTGTAGATCCAGGTCGAGCTGAACCCGGCGGTGGTCACGGCGTGGCGGCTGATCGGGTACGAGAACCGGCGGCTCGCGCACCAGGACTTCGCGGACGACACGAAGGACGCCGGCGAGATCGGCGCCGGGCTGTCGGTCACCGCGCTGTACGAGATCGTCCCGGTCGGCGTCCCGTACGACGGCCCGTCCGTCGGCGAGCGGCGGTACGAGAAGGTCGCGGAGGCGGCGTCCGGGTTCGCGGGGGAGCTGATGTTCCTGAAGCTCCGCTACAAGGCGCCGGACGGCGACGTCAGCCGGCTGCTCCAGGCCCCGGTCGACGACGCCGTCACCCCGTGGACCGGCGCGACGAACGACTTCCGTTGGGCCGCCGCCGTCGCCGCGTTCGCGGAGCTCCTCCGTGGCAGCGAGCACCTCGGCGGGTTCGACCTCGCCGGCGTGAAGCAGGTCGCCTGGGGCGCCCGCGGCGACGATCCGAAGGGACGGCGCGCCGAGTTCCTCGAGCTCGTCGACCGCGCCGCCCGCCTCCGGGACGAGCCCCGCTGACGTCCGTCCGCGGCCGGGGCGGCGCACGACGCCGTTCCGGCCGGCGAGCGGTCAGCGGCGGCGGAGGGCGACGACGTTCTCGACGTGGTCGGTGTGGGGGAAGAGGTCGACCGGCTGGATCGCGGTGACGTCGTAGCTCCGCTTCAGCGCCTCGAGGTCCTTCGCCTGCGTCTTCGGGTTGCAGCTGACGTAGACCAGGCGCTCGGCGCCGAGGAGATCGATCTTCCGGACCATCTTCGGGTGGATCCCCGCGCGCGGAGGGTCGACGAGCACGACGTCCGGGGCGCCCGTCCGCTCGACGAGCGGGGCGTCGATCACCTCGAGGAGGTCGCCCGCCTCGAACGAGACGTTCTCGACGCCGTTCGCGGCCGCGTTCCGCCGCGCGCAGGCCGTGGTCACCGGGTCGATCTCGACGCCGAGCACGTGCCGCACGTCGCGCGCCATGAACAGCGTGATCGTCCCGAGGCCGCAGTAGAGGTCGTACGCGACGTCGCTCTCGCGGAGCGCCGCGAACTCCCGCGCCACCTCGTACAGCCGCTCGGCCTGGCGCGTGTTCGTCTGGAAGAACGCGTGCGCGGCGATCTCGAACCGGAACGGGCCGATCCGGTCGTGCACGACGCCGTCGCCGAACACGACGTGCGACTCCGAACCGTGCGCGACCTGGGCCACGCCGTCGTTGACGGTGTTGACCAGCGTCGTCACCTCGGGGACGTCCCGCCGCAACCGGGCGGCGACGGTCTCCATGCGCTCCGGGTCGTGCGCGAACGTCACGAGATCGACGAGCACCTCCGCCTCGCGCGCCGGCGTCCGGATCACGACGTGGCGGAGGAATCCCTCGGCCCGCCGGACGTTCCACGGCGGCCACCCCTGCTCCTTCGCGAGCGCGCGCAGCCCGTTCACGATCCGCCGCGAGACCTCCCCCTGGAGGTGGCACTCCTCGAGGTCGAGCAGACGGTCGAAGTGCCCGGGCACGTGGAGGCCGAGCGCGAAGTCCCGGTCGAACGCCTCGCCGCTCTCGACCTCGGCCTCGGTGAGCCAGCGCCGCGCGCCGAAGGAGAACTCCATCTTGTTGCGGTAGTCGTAGATCTCCTCGGCGCCGAGGGTCGGTCGGACCTCGGCGTGGGCCAGCAGCCCGGCGTCGAAGAACGTCCGCTCGATCGCCTCGCGCTTCAGGTCGAGCTGCGCCGCGTACCGGACGTTCTGTCGGGTGCAGCCGCCGCAGCTCCCGAAGTACCGGCACCGAGGGTCGTCGCGCAGCGGGCTCGGCTCGACCAGCTCGAGCAGCCGCGCCTCGAGCCGCCGCTTCCGCTTCCCGAGGATCGCCACGCGCACCTCGTCTCCCGGGACGGCGAACGGGACGTGCACCTCACGCCCGTCGGACCGCCCGGCGGAGCGGCCCTTGTCGGCGAGGCGGTCGATACGGAGGGTCAGTTCGGTGCCGGGCTTCACGAGGTCCGATCAGGGAAAGGCGCGGGCGAGGCGATCGAGCATCTCCTGCTCCTCGCGGGAGATCTTCGTCGTCAGCCCGAGGAACCCGCCGGCCGCGTCGGCCACCGTGCGGGCCCGTCCGAGGACCGACTCCTGCAGGTCCTTCGCCTTCTCCTCCGGCAGCGTCTCGCAGAGCGCCCTCGTGAAGCTCTCCCACGCCAGCAGCAGCGCCGCCTCCGGCGGATGGTCGAGCCACGTCTGCAGCAGCTCGTACGCGGGAGTCCCCTCCACGACCCCGCCGACCTCCGCGGCGCGCCTCACCGCGTCGCGCTCCGCCCGCTCGAGCTTCCCGTCGGCCCACGCGACCTCGATCAGGGGCACGAGGGAGAACGCCGCGAACGTCGCCGGCCCGATGTTCTTCTCGATCAGGAGCCCGAGGATCGCCTCGTCGTCCAGGCCGGACGCCGCGGCGAGGGCGCGGATCCCCTCGGCCCGCTCCTGCTTCTCGTGGAGCTGCCGGCGGAGCCTCTCGCTCTCGCGCTGGAAGAACTGGTCCTCGAGAGCCGTTCGGCGGTCTCCCAGGATCTCGTCGCTCATCGTGCGTCTCCGGAGAAGGGTCAGGGAATGGAAACTAGCGACCGAATTCGACCGGGCAAGCGGCGCCCCGGAGCGTGGTCGGCTCGAGCCCGTGGCTCCGGTCGGATCCCCTCCGCGCCGGCGTCCCTCGCTACGATCCTTCGATGAGATCCTTCGCGCTCCACCCTCTCCTCCTCGTGCTCCCGGCCCTGGTCGCCCTCCCCGGCCCCTCCGCGTTCGGCTGGGGTTCGAAGGGGCACGAGGTCGTCGGGCACCTCGCCGACCGTCACCTCACCCCGGCCGCCCGCGCCGAGCTCCGTTCGATCTGCCGGTCGCCCTCGCTGGCGTACGTCGCGAACTGGGCGGACGCGATCCGCGAGGACCGGCCGGAGACCGCCCCCTGGCACTACGTGAACCTCCCCGAGGACGCGGAGTCGTACGACGCCGAGCGGGACGCGGATGCGGCGGGGAGCATCGTCGAGCGGATCGAGCACTTCCGGCGCGTCCTCGCCGACCGGCGCGCGGGGAAGGAGGAGCGGCTCGACGCGCTCCGGTGGCTCGTCCACCTCGTCGGCGACCTCCACCAGCCGCTCCACGTGTCGCGCGCGGCGGACCGCGGCGGCAACTCCGTCGTGGTGACGGTGGGGGGGCGCGAGACGAACCTCCACGCGGTCTGGGACACCGATCTCGTGGAACGACAGGGGCTGGCGGCGATCGACTACGCGCTCGCGCTCGACGAGGAGGTGACCGAGGAGGAGGTCGCCCGCTGGAGGAGGAGCGGGGTGGAGGAGTGGGCGAACGAGTCGTGGCGACTCGCCCGCTCGACGGCGTACACGGGCGTCGACGGGGAGGCGCTCGAGAGCGGCTCGAAACTGACCCGGACCTGGTTCACCACGAGGACGCCGGTCGTGGACCTTCGGCTGAAGAAGGCCGGGGTCCGGCTCGCCTGGCTGCTGAACCGGGCGCTCGCCCCCTGACGGGCCCGGCGTCGGGCCGGTCGGGGGCGCCGCGAGCGGTCAGCTCTCGAGCATCGTCAAGAGCTTCTCCTTGCGAAACCCGATCATCCACTCGTCCCCGACCCGGATGGTCGGGGTCGACGTGGCGCCGGCGCCGATCAGCTCCTGGACGGCGTCCGGGTCCTTCGTGACGTCCTTCGAAACGAACTCGATGCCTCGCTGCGACAGAAACTCCATCGCGGTGTCGCAAGGCGGTCACCCGGGCTGGTGGTAGACGACGACTTCCTTGGTCATGTCGGTGCTCTCCTTGGGCTCCTCGAACGAATCCACCGGGATAGCTCCGCGATGCCGCCGAGGCCAGCGGATTCGGCGGGGCGGAGGCCGGTATCATCCGAAATCCGACATGCAGAGGAAACTCCACGACCTTCCGGCGACGCCCACGAGGGGGCGCCCGTGCCACGAGGACGACCTCGCGCTCGCGCGGGCCGTGCGGGCGCGGGAGCCCGTGGCGCTCGAGCGTTTCGTGCACCGCATGGGCTGCGTCCCCCGGATGCTCCGCCGCCAGAACGGCCGGCTCGGGGGTCCGCTCGACGGCGACGACGTCGACGATCTCGCGCAGGACGTCCTGGTGGTGATCTGGCGGAAGCTCGCGCACTTCGAGGGACGTTCGACGCTCGAGACCTGGGTCTATCGGATCTGCCGCCTCGAGCTGATGAACGGGATCCGACGGAAGAGACGGAGGCCGGACCTGATGGACGACGCGGAGCGGACGCCGGACGAGGGCGTCGCCGAGCCGGAGGACGACGCCGAGGCGGCGCTCCGGGGCCTCGAGCGGCTCGGACCGCCGGCGTCCGACGTCATCCGCTGGAAGCACTTCGAGGCGCTCACGTTCGAGGAGATCGCACTCCGACTCGGCGTCTCGCCGAACACGGCGAAGACCTGGTACTACCGGGGGATCTGCCGTCTGCGCGACCGGCTCGAGAGCGGCGCGGACGTCGCGGGAAGGGGGGCGACGTGAACGCCGGCGCGCCGTCGTCCCGTCACCGGTCGCACGAGGAGCGGCTCGCGCCGGTCCTCGTCGGGGACCTGCCGCCCGACGCGCCCGAGGTGCGCGAATGGCGCGACGACTGTTCGGAGTGCGCGGCGGCGCTCGATCGGCTGCTGCGGCTCGCGGCGACCCTGGACCGGATCGGGGCAGAGGAGCGACTGGACGTCGCCGCCGTCGCCGACGAGGTCGCTGCCGCGCCGACCGACGACGGCGTGCGAGCGGTCGTCGAGCGGCTGGCCCGCACGGAGGACGCGCCTCCCGCCGCGGCCGGCGGGCGGCCGTCGGTCCCGCCGTGGCTCGTCCTCGCCGCCGCCGCGCTCGCGGTCTTCCTCGGGGCGAACCTCTTCTTCCGGTCCGCCGAGACCCCGCCCAGCGACCCCGGCCGGCCGAGCGGCGTCCTCCTCGGCGCCCCGTTCCCGATGGCGCCGGCGGGGAGGGTCGGCGAAGTCCGATCGTTCACCTGGGAGTTCGGCTCGCCCGGCTCCCACCGCTTCGTCGTCCGGTTCCTCGACCCGAGCGGCCGGGACGTGGTCGATCCGGTCGACGTCGAAGCGCCGCCCTGGACGCCGGACGAAGCCCTCCTCCGCCGGCTCCCCGCGCGGTTCACGTGGGAGGTCTCGGCGGTCTCGGTCACCGGCGACGTCGTCGCCACGGGACGGCGGGACGTCTCCGTCGGAAGATGATCCGAGGCCGGTCCGCGTTCCCGATCCTCCTCGCCGGCGCCCTCGCCGCGTCCTCCGCCGCGTCCGCCGGGGAGGAGGAGGGCGCGACGGAGCGGCTGCGCGGCCTCCTCGGGGCGATCGGGACCGCCTCGCCGAACGACCGGGCCCGCCTGCTCGGGGAGTTGGTCGAGGCCCATCGCGAGCTGGTCGAGCAAAACGCGCGCCGGCCCGACCCGGCCGTCGGAGGAGCGATCGCTTCGAGCGGCTGGTGGCTCTACCGGAAGTACGACGGCGACGCTCCGATCGATCGGCTCGAGTTCCTCGAGCAGGCGTTCGACGGGGCGAAGACGTTCGGCGACCCCGGGAGCATCGGGTCGCTGGCGTCGGTCCTCGCCGGGAGCCTGCGGGACCGCGGCGACCTCGACGGGGCGCTCGCCCGCCTCGGGGAGGCGGCGGACCGGATCGCCCCCGAGCATCCGCTCGCGGCGCGGGTGGCGGTGGAGCGGGCCGACCTGCTCCGGCACGCCGGGCGGACGGCGGCGGCGCGGGAGCTCCTCGACGCCGTCGAGGCGAGCGGAGCGGCGGAGGCGGGGAAGCTCCGGATGGAGCTCGACGGCGTCCGCGGCCTGCTCGAGCTGGCCGAGGGGCGGCCGGAGCTCGCCGCCCGGTCGCTGGCGCGGTCGGCGGCGGCGGCCCGCGAGGCCCGCGATCCGATCCGGTACCGGAATGCCGTCGTAAGACGGCTGAACCTCGCGCTCGCGGTGGAGGACGCGGAAGGCGCGCTGGCGCTGGCGGACGAGGCGCGGGCCGAGGAGTGGGCGTGGGGGAGCGCGCCGGCGGGAGCGCGCGCGCAGCTCGAGGCGCGGCGCGGACACGCCCTCGCCGAGCTGGAACGGGACGACGCGGCGCGCGAGCCGCGGGCGGCCGCCGTCCTCTCGGCCGCGCTGGCGGGAGGAGCGCTGGGACACGACGCCTCCGTCGACGCGAGGCTCTCCCTCGCCGAGGTGCGGCTGCGGGCGGGAGCGCTCGACGAGGCGGCGGCCGAACTCGATGTCGTGGCCCGGACGGTGCGACCGTCGCGCGAGGAGGCGGAGGACGAGGGAGCGGCGCTGGCGGATCGCCGGCGACAGGCGCGCCGGCACGCGGTCCTCTCGGCGATCCTCGCCCGCGAACGGGGAGCGGACCGGGACGCGCTCGCCGAGCACCTCGCGCGGCTGGAGGAGGAGCTGCGCGCCTACCTCGACGGATGGCGCGCCCTCCCGGCGCGCGCCGACGGTCGCGGGTTCCTCCACTTCGGGGGGCCGCGTCAGCTGTCGGCGGAGATCGTGCGGCTGGCGACCCGGGTCGAACCGGGGCCGGAGGGCGTCGCGCGCGCGCTCGACGCCCTCCTCGCGGCCCAGGCGCTCGGCTCGGTGACGCGGGCCCGCGGCGGCGTCGCGCCGACCGTGGAGGAGGTGCGGAGGGGCCTCGCCGAGGACGAGGTGCTGCTCGTCTACCTTCCCGCGCCGGACGCCTCGCACCTCCTCCTCGTCGACGCCGACCGGCTCGAGCACCACGCGCTCGCGTCGGACATGGCGTTGTTCGACGAGCGGCGCGCGTTCCTCGACGTCGTCGCGCGCCCGCCCCCGCGCGAGGACGACGGCGAGAGGAAGCGATCGCTCCGGGCGTCCGGCGCGGCGCTGCGGGACGCCCTCCTCCCCCCGGCGGCGCTCGGGACGGTCCGCTCCCGCCGGCTCTGGACCGTGGTCGGCGTCGACCTCCTCGGGACGCTCCCGTTCGAGGCGTTGCCGCTCGACGACGACCGGTGGGCCGGGGTCGAGCACGCGGTCCTCTACTCGCCGTCGGTGCCTCTGACCCACGTGTTGCGGGAGGTGCCGTGGCGGCGGGACGGCGCCGTCGACCTGGCGTGGGTCGTCGATCCGACGCCGCCGCCGGCGGGGGCGCCGCCGCTGCGGTTCGGCGACGCGGAATCGGCGCGCCTCTTCGCCGCCTACGCGGCCGGCGAGGCCGCGGGCGTCCGCGGCGCGGCGGCGACCCGTGAGGGGCTCGAGGCGGCGGCGGCGTCCGCGCGGGTCGCGCTCCACGTCTGGACCCACGGCGTGCGCGACGAGTCCCGACCGATCCCGGCCGGCCTGCACCTCGCGGACGGCGCGGCGCACGGCGTCCGGCTCGGTCTCCTCGACGCGCCGCCGCTGGTCCTCCTCTCGTCGTGCGGCGCCGCCCGCGGGCCGCTCCGCCGGGGCGAGGACGGCGCGTCGAACCTCGGCGGCGCGTTCCTGCGGGCGGGGGCGCGCGCCGTCGTCCTCCCCTCGGTCGACGTCGACGAGGGGGCGACCCTCGCGCTGATGGAGGGGTTCCACGCCGCGTGGCGGGGAGGCGCGAGCGTGGCCGAGGCGCTCCGCGAGGCCCGGGCGCGGCTGGCGGGTTCGCGCGCGCTCTCCGATCCGTACCACTGGGCCTGGGTGCACGCGGTCGGCGCGGGGCGGACGCCGGCGTACCCGCGGGACGACTCCGGCCTCGCCCGGCGCGTCGGCCTCGTCGGCGCGGCGGTCCTCGCCGCGGTCGGACTCGCGCTCGCCGCGCGGGGGAGGCTCACTCGCCGGAGGGCGGGTCCTCCTCTTCCGCCTCGGGCACCGGGATCGACCCGATGACGTAGTCGTCGACGTCCGGCACCTCGACCAACGCGCCGATCTGGAGCGACGAGTGGGGGTGCTGCTCCTCCCCCTGCTGCTCCTGGCTGAACCACGTCGCCGCGCGGAAGATCCCTCCCGGCTCCTCGAGCTCGAGGAGTTCGATCGTCGGCTGATCGACCGCGAAGCCGCCGAGGAGCGCCGGGAAGGCGCGGGCCGGCGTGCCGAGCGAGCCGTCGTCGATCGCCCGGATCTCGAGGTAATGGACGGCCGGGAACGGGTACGACGGCTCGTCGATCTCGAACGTGAGCGTCATCGGCCACCCCGCCGCGTCGGCGGGGAGGGGCGTCGGTTCGGGCGACTGGACCGCGACCGGCGCCGTCGCCCCGGCGTAGGTCTCCGCCCGCCAGACGATCACCTGCAGGTGCGTCGCGTCGGCGGGGAGGTTCGGGTTCTCGTCGACGGTGACGTGGACCACGCCGGTCCCCGTGATCTCCAGCCCCCCGTCGCCGCCGTACGACTGGGACTGCGACTGGGACTGTTCGCCGCTCCCCTGCGACCCGCCTCCTCCGCCTCCTCCACCGCCGCCGCCGCCTCCTCCTCCGCTCTCACCGCCGCCCGCCGGCGCGCCGAGGTCCTCCCACTCGAGTTCGATCACGTCGGGGCGCTGGAGGTCCGCGTCGACGTTCGAGTTGAGGATCTCGGCCAGCTCGGGGCTGGCGTCGACCGCGAAGAGAAGGTCGAGGTCGCCGTCCCCGTCGAGGTCGACCGGCGCCGGGGCGAGGGACGTGGTCGGGGCGGGGGCGGCCGGCGAGTCGCTCACCGGGAGGAAGAGGAAGTCGCCGGGACCCCACGTGAACGTCCGGGTGAACCCGGGGGAGTCGGTCTGGTTGATCGCGAGCAGGAGCTGCTGCGAGTTCGTGCCGGAGATCGCCAGTTCGTCGTGCCCGTCGCCGTCCACGTCGAGCGCGGCGATCCCCGCGGGCCCGATCGGCGCGATGACGTCGACGAACTCGGTCCCTCCCTCGTCGCAGACGACGAAGACGGCGTTCGAACCGGCCGAGGCGGCGGAGACCCAGGCCAGCCGTTCGGTCGTGCGGTCGGCCTGGCGGAACGCGGTCAGCACGCCGCCGGAAGGGGCGCTCGACTCCAGGAAGAGCGGCGCTCCGTCGTCGTCGAACACCTCGAGCCCGACGGTCGAGAGGCACGCCAGCTCGAGGGCCGGGTCGAGGTCCCACTGCACGAACTCGAACGCGCCGACCGGGTGCGGCGCGACGAACGGCGGGAGCGGGACGTCGGGGAGGCCGCCGGGCGTCGAAGCGGTCCGGCGCCGGAAGGTGACCCCGTCCCCGTCGAGGCCGACGACGTCCTGGCCGCCGACGCCGTCGACGTTCGCGCTCCGGACCTGGACGACCGTGTCCCACCCCGCGTCGAGCGTCACGCCGAGGAACGCGACGCCGGTGCTGCGGAGGGCGTACGCGACGAGCCCGCCGTCGCCGACGGTCAGGATGCGGTCGACCGACCCCGCTCCGGTCCGGGTGAACCGCGCCACGTCCGCCACCCCGGTCGCGACGACCGTGTACGCGGTGTAGACGCCCGGCCCGTAGGCGAGGACGGCCTCGCCACCCTTCAGCACGCACGCGTCGGGGATCCGGTCGTACGTGAACTGGCCGACGACGGTGCGCGTGAACGGGCCCGCGCCGCCGAGCCCGGCCGGCCACGGGTCGCCGAGCGGGCCGGCGACGCCGTCGGGCGCGGCCGCGGCCATCGTGAGGAGGAGGGCGAGGGCGGCCGCGAGGGGACGGGCGGGCTGCGACATGGGACGGCTCCGGGGGCGCTCGGGGAACGATCGTATCCGACGAGACGGGCCCGACCGGAGGTCGGACCCGGCGGCCGGGGGGGAGCCGCACCCGAATCCGCGTCGCGACGGAGCGGGACGGTTTCGTCGGAATCCGGATTCGGGACCGCGCCGGAGCCGCCGGTCGCGACCCCGGTCTCAGATCCCCGGGATCGGCACGAACAGGACGCGCAGCCGCTGGCCGTCCCGGCTCTCGTCGCCCCATCGGATGCGCGCCAACCATCCCCAGATCAGGTCGAGTTCCTTCGCACCGGTCAGGTTCTCGTACTCGAACAGTCCGGACGGGCCGATCGTCCAGGCCATGCGCCGCTCGGCGTCGTCCCCGCGGCCGTGCCAGGAGAAGGCGAACGGGATCCGCGCGAACGTCGAGTCGATCGTCCGGTCCCTTGTGAAGCCGATCAGGCCGAGCGCGGTCCAGAACGCGGTCCGGTCCGGGTTGTTCTCGGCGAAGAGCGCGAGCCGCGAGAGGAGGCTCAGGCGGTAGCCGTCGCCGTGGATCCGCGTGTCGAGCGCGAGCCCGCCGAGGAGGTGCGCCTCCCAGACCCGGTCGAGCGGGCGGAGCGCGACGGGGAACCGGAGCGCCTTCCAGTACCAGCGGTCCGGCGCGGCGTCGTCGGGGTGCCGCTCGAGCGTCGCGCCGTCGAGGAGGTGGAGGGCCGCGTCGTCCGCCGTTCCGCGCGGCGCACCCTGGACCACGGCGACGACGTCGTCCCGCCGCGCGACCGCCCAGCTCTCGTCGGCGCCGACCCGCGTCACGAGGAGCGCGCGGTACGTCTTCTCGAAGTCGGACGCGCCCCCCTCGTGGTCCCAGACCGACACGAAGCCGACGGCGTCTCCGGCCGGCGTCTCCCAGACCGCGTACCGGTCGCCGTCCCACGCGTCGGCGACCTCGATCGCCTCCTCGTCGAGCCGGGAGATCGGAA
>JBICIB010000049.1:0-4422 GCA_043101415.1 Planctomycetota bacterium JB042
CTCGATCGAGTCGCCGCTCGCGGACGCCGAGGGGTGGGAGATGAACGGCTGGCTCGTCTGCGTTTCCCCCGCCCGGCGCGACATCCCCCGCAACCTCGACTGGACCGAGAAGGGGACCGGCGACACCGTGACCGCCGCCATCGACGCCGCGATCGCCGCCGCCGAGGTCGCCATCCTCTGATTTCTTACCGCGTCCGTTGTTCTTGGAGGGACGACCGATGAACCTGACCCACGAGACCCGCGACGAGATCGCCGAGAAGCTCCGCGGACCGCACTACGTGGCCCGCGCCGTCGGCCACGCCCAGGCGCTCGCCTCGATCGCGGAGAGCGACGCGAAGATCGCGGGCCGCGAGATGACCCGCGCCGAGACGGAGCTGGTCGAGCTCTCCGCCGCGATCGAGATGCTCGACGCCGAGGACCGCGCCGCGCGCCAGCCGACCCCCGCGACCGCCGACGCGGCGATCGCCTGACCGAACAACGGCGGCGCGCGTGCGCCGTCACCCGGCGCGGGGCGGAATGAGATGAGCCGTCCCGCGCCGGATTCCCCCACCGACCGAAGGAGGAACGAACCCGTGAAGCTCCTGCGAGGACCGAACAAGTCCGAGATCATCGCCCCCGCGTCCCGCGAGACGCTCGACGCGCTCGGCGCCACGACCCGCGACGTGACGCGCGACATCTCCGACTACGGCGGCGTGCTGATCGCCGAGAGCATCCCGAGCGAGCGCGTCCGCGACCGCCTGATCGCGTCCTGGAACATGAACGCCGGGTCGACGCGCGGCGGGAACGTCATCCCCGAGACGCTCGACGACACGCTCCGCGCTGGCGGCTGGTGGCCGACCAAGCCGGGGAAGCCGACGCCGCACGACCTGCGGATGGCGCTTCACCGGCTCGTCCAAGAGTGCGACGAACTCGGCGCGCTTGGATTGCGACCGACCGCCGAGACCGTCGAAACCGCGCGCGCGCTCGTCGAACGCTCCTGGGGGTCGCCGTGATACGCCGCGCCCTCCTCTGGCTCGTCTGGAACGTCCCGCTCGGCCGACTCGCTCCGCACGTCTTCGGGCTTGCGATCGGCCGACGCCCCCGCCCGAAGAAGGGAACCGCCTGATGCTCCTCAACCCGACCTGCGAACTCCACCGCGCCGCGGCGAAGAAGGCGCACCCGAAGAACCTCCACCTGATCGAGTTCGACGGCTCGCGCCTGTCCGCGACGAACGGCCGCATCCTCGCGAGCGTCCCGGTCCTCGAGGCGCACGACGAGGACGAGCCCGGCCTCATCCCCGTCGAGGCGTACCGCGACGTCGAGACCGGCGAGGACATCCTCCACCGGCTCCCGGACGGCGACGGCGTGCGGGTGTCGCGCGACGGCTACGTCGCCCGGTACGCGACGGTCGAGCAGCGGACCCTCTTCGGGGAGTCGCTCGCCGCCCGCGTCCCGGCCCGCACCGGCGAGGACGTCAAGGTCATCATCGACCCGCGGGCGCTCCTCGAGCTGGCGAAGGCGCTCGGCTCGCCGAAGGCCGTGAAGCTCTCGCTCAAGGCGGAGCCGGGGCTGTCGACCTCGTCCGTCCGCGTCGAGGGCATCGAGGTCGACGGGGCGATCGGGAGCATCGCGCCGTTCGAGGGGCTGCTGGACGAGGGGAGCGCCGACGAATGACGACCGAGAAGACGCCGGCCGACTACGAGGCCGAGATCGACGAACTGCGGGCGCGGATTCAGGAGCTCGAGGACGAGCTGAACACCGACTGCGGCTGTGAGGAACCAGGCACGGCCTGCGCGTCGTGTGACCCGAACTCCGGCTATCTCTGTACCCGGACTCTCGGCCATCTCGGCGAGCACGTCGCGTGCTCGATGGCGACGCACGGCCTCGCCCGATGGAAGGGGGGTGCGTCGTGAAGCGCCTCGCCTCCGTCCTCCCGCTCGCGCCGATCGCGCTCCTCCTCCTCGCGTACGGGCCGGCGATCAAGCCCCTCGGCCCCGTGACGATCGGCGACGGCGTCACGTCCCACGGGACGTTCGACGCGACCGAGTTCGCCGGCACGGCCGACCTGTTCCACGCCGCGCTCGAGGCCGGCGCCGGCGCGGTCGCGGTCCTGCCGGGGACGTACGCCGCCCCGACGGTCCCCGTGCGGCTCTCCGGCGGCTCCTCCGTCGTCGGAATCGGTCGCGTGATCGTCGAGTCGGGGAACGCCCCCGCGTTCGCCGTGAGCGGCCCGGACGTCGTCCTGTCGGGCGTGACGATCCGGGCGACCTCCCGCGGCGCCGGACCGATGGTTACCGCGTCCGTCTTCCAGCGGGTTCGGCTCGAGGCGGTCCGTTTCCTGCCGGCGGAGGGCCGCACCTGCGTCGTCGCGTCGGCCGGCCGCGCGCTCGACGTTCTCGACTGCTACGCCGGCCCGGAGGACCTGTCGGCCGGCGCCGGCCAGGCGTACGCGTACCGGGTCCTCGACCTGTTCGACGTCGAGTCGGGCCGGATCGCGGGGAACGTCGTCCTGAACCTCGGCGACGCGGACCGCCCCGTCGACGCGGTCGTTCACGCCGACACGAGCGACCACGAGGGACACCACGTCCGGATCGAGGGGAACACGGTCGAGCGCATCATCCGCGGCGCGGCCGGGCGCGTGCTCCGGCTCGTCGGCGGGCGGTTCGTCACCGTGACGGGGAACGGCATCGGCCGGTGCCCCGGCGACCTCCCGGCGATCTTCCTCGGCCCCGGCGGCGGACACCCCGGCGGGCCGGTCGTCGTGACGGGGAACGAGATCCACAACTGCGGGGCGCCGGTCGTCGAGGTGACGTCGTCGAAGGGCGCGGTCGTGGTCGGGAACGGGTTCGGGCTGCTGCCGCCTGGGACGCCGGCCGGCGGTTCGGTGTCGGTCGACGCGACGAGCGTTGGCGCGGTCGTCGCGGACAACTCGGAGGGACCATGAGCAAGAAGACGACCGCCGAACTACGCGACCTGATCGCGAAGAAGTTCCCGTCGCCCGCCTACGTCCACATGCACGAGGTGCGGAACGCGACGGGGTTCGCTCGCAAGGTCCGATCCGCCGACATGCTCGTCATGTCGACCTGGCCGAGCCACGGTCTGACGCTGAGGGGCTTCGAGATCAAGCGCGACCGCTCCGACTGGCTGCGGGAGGTGCAGAAGCCGGAGAAGGCCGAGGAGATCGCGCGCTTCTGCGATCAGTGGTGGGTGGTCGCGAATGCGGACGTCGTGCGCGGCGAGCTGCCGAAGGGGTGGGGTCTCATGGTCCCGCACGGCAAGGGGCTGCGAGTCGTGAGCGAACCCGACGACCTCGACCCACAGCCCATCACCAGGGAGTTCCTGGCTTCGGTGCTCCGAGCCGCCACGACCGACGTTGTTCCGCGCGTCGAGCATGAGCGGCGCGTCCGTGCGGCGCGCGACGAGGAGAGAGCCCACGCCGACGAGCGCGTGAAGCGCGAGTTCGAGCGGCGAGCACGGAACGACAACAGCATCGCGACCGACGCCCGCGAGTTCATGGAGAAGACGGGCATCGACCTGACGGCTCCGTGGCACTTCGGCGACGTGTCGGAGGCAATCGAGGCAGTCAAGAGAACGCGGTCGGTGGAGAGAGTCGTCGAGCGTGCCGTTCGCAGCCTGGAATCACACCGCGACGAGATCGAAAGAGGTCTCGCCGCGCTTCGTCCGGACGGCGCGGCCGTGGCGAGCAACTCGGAGGGGTGAGAGATGACGCTCTCGTTGGTCGAATGCCGAGACGGAGTGAAGGACTGCCGACACGACGGCCAGTTCGTCGTCGATGAGCGTTTGAGCGAGGTCACCTGCAATACGTGTGGCGAGCGGCTCAACGCGATGTGGGTCTTGATCCAGCTCTCGCGGAAGGAGTCGCGTCTCGACCAGCTACGAAGGCGCATCAAGGCCGAGAGAGACGCGCTCGAGAAGCGCTCGTGGTTCAAGTGTCCGAAGTGTTCGGCGCGGGTCCGGTGCCGGCCCAAGGTTCCGTGGGACGTCAGCGACGTTCGCCCCATGCCGGTCGAGTGGGCTCCGAGGGAAGCATGCAGCAGCGACGAGGACGATCAATGACGAACGAGACCGCCGGGCGCGCACCCCGGAGAACGAAGGGCGCCGTGCAGCGCGGCACGGGGGCGACGACGGCAGAGGGCTACTGCCCGTCTCGTGAGGACGAGACCCATTGCGTCCATTGGTGGGATGGTGACGAGCCGTGCTGCAACTGTGGACACGACGGGAGCTCCGAGCTGGAGGCGAAGCCGTGAGCGGCGAGCGCGCACCCCGGACGTACGGCCGCTCGACGAGCGACGGGCCGCTCCACCTCTACGAGGACAACGGGTTCGGAGTTCGCTTCATCTGCGGCGTGACCCCGAAGCGCGAGGCCTACGTCACCAACGAAGCGGTCATCCAGCGCGCTCGGAAGTGCGCGAAGTGCGAACG
>JBICIB010000050.1:0-4810 GCA_043101415.1 Planctomycetota bacterium JB042
CGGAAGCGGCGGGAGGGATTCGCCGCCGCCCCGACGCCCCGCGTCGCGGGCTGCTAGCAGTCCGTTGAAGAAGTGCTGTGGGTGCGAGGCGACTTCCTCGCGGCCGAGATCAAGGCGCGCATCCGGAGGCGAATCGCCGATTCATCGAGGAATGCGGAACGCAGAGATCGGCCGCGAGGAGCCGCCGCAGCCCCGCATGACTTCTTCAACGGGCTGCTAGTACGGTCGGCGGACGACCGAGAACCCGCCGTCGACGACGAGCGACGCGCCGGTCACCCAGCACGCGTCCTCGGACGCGAGGAAGCACGCCGCCGCCGCGATGTCGTGCGGCAGCGCCGGCCCCTGCGTCAGGGCGCGGGACGCCGAGGGATCGAGCGACGGGTCGAACTCGTGGCTGATGCCGCCGGGGAGGATCGCGTTGACGCGGACGTTCTTCTCGGCGAGGTCGCCGGCCAGCGACTTCACGAAGCCGGTGCTCGCGGCCTTCGAGGTGTTGTAGGCGAGCAGCCCCGGCCCCGGCACCACGGCGCCGAAGACCGCCGTCGTGATCACGATCGCTCCCCGCCCCCGCTTCGCGATCTCCGGCGCGGCCGCGATCGACGTCTCGAACGCGGGGCGCAGGTTCACGTCGAGCATCCGATCGAGCGCCGCTCCGTCCGCGTCGTCGGCCGACCCCGCCTCGAAGCCGCCGGCGGTGCAGACCAGCACGTCGAGGCCGGAGAACGCCTCCGTCGCCAGCGAGACCGCCTGCCGCGCCCCCTCGACCGTCGACACGTCGACGACCTCGGCCCGGTGTTCGACGGACGCCTCCTCGAGCGCCTGCCGCACCCCGAGGACGTGCTCGTCGCTCCGCGCGACGGCGACGACCTTCGCCCCCTCCAGACCGAACCGGAGCGCGGTCGCCCTCCCCGCGCCGGAACCGACCCCGGTCACCAGGACCACCTTGTCTGCGAAGCGCCGCGCGGCGGCGGCGGTGGTGATGTCGGTCATGCGTTCCTCTCGGCCGAAAACGACGGAGTGTAGCAGGCGCACTTCGTGCCGTGCCCCTGCCCGTGCCCCTGCCCGTGCCCGGTCCGCGCGATCGGCTCGTGTACGTCACCTCCGCGGACGGGCACCGGGCACCGGACACCGGACGCCGGGCACCGGACGCCGGGGAACGGGAGAGGGAGAGGAAGACCGGGTCGCGGAGAACCGGGTGACCGGAGAACCGGGAGGACGGGAGCGGGCACCGGGACGGTCGCGCGCTCGGTCGTCCAGTCACCCGGTACCCGATCCCGATTCCCGGTTGCCCGGCTTTCCGGTCGCCCTTGACCCGGTTCCCCCTCGCTCTCCCGTTCCCCGGTGTCCGGGACCCGGGGCCCGGTCCCCCGCGGCACCGGCGTCGAAGGGTCGTTGACGTCGGCGCGTTCCGGGCAAGGGCACCGGCAGGGCCCCGAATCCCCTCGGGCGGTCGACTCAGCTCGCCGACCCTCCCGCCCGCTCCCCCGCCAGCCCGACCTCCTCCGCCACCGCTCTCAACGCCGCGATCACCTCCGCGACGTGCTCCTCCGGCGTCACGCCGAGCTCCTCGAACCCCTTCCGCACGTCGTCGCGGTTCACCGTCCGGGCGAACCCCTTGTCCTTCAGCTTCTTCTTCACCGACTTCACCTCGACCTCGTGGATCGACTTGTTCGGTCGGACGAGCGCGACCGCGGTCACGAGGCCGGTCAGCTCGTCGCAGGCGAAGAGGGTCCGCGCGAGGAGCGTCTCGCGCGGCACGTTCGTGTATTCGGCGTGGCCGAGGATCGCCACGACGAGCTCCTCGGGGTACCCCTGCTCCCGCAGGAGCGCGCACCCCCAGGTCGGGTGCTCCTCGGGCGTCGGGTGCTTCTCGTAGTCGAAGTCGTGGAGCAGCCCGGTCATCCCCCAGAGCTCCTCGTCCTCCCCGCCCTTCCGGGCGAAGTGGCGCATCACCGCCTCGACGGAGAGGGCGTGCTTCCGGAGCGAGTCGGTCTCCGTGTGCTCGAACAAGAGGGCGAGCGCGTCGTCGCGGGTCTTCATGCGCCCCTCTTACCAGACCGGGGCCGGCGGGCCCCGCCGGGGCGTCCCGCGAAACCGGACCGGCCGGAACGACGTCCTCCTCCTCGAACGGCGCGCGGCTCCCGCATTCTCCGGCGTTCGGGACTTGAACCGACGCGCCCCGAACGCGACAACCGGGTGCAACCGATGGACTCCGCTCCCGACACCACGCTGCTCTCCACGCTGAAGGACCGGTTCGGCTTCACCGGGTTCCGCGCCGGCCAGGAGGAGATCGTGCGCGCGGTCCTCGCCGGGCGGGACGTCCTGGCGGTGATGCCGACGGGGGGCGGGAAGTCGCTCGGGTACGCGCTCCCCGCGCTCCGCCTCGACGCGCCGGTCCTCGTGGTCTCGCCGCTGATCGCGCTGATGAAGGACCAGGTCGACGCGCTGGTCGCGAAGGGGATCCCGGCCTCCTGCGTCAACTCCACCGTCTCGGTCGACGAGCAGGTCGAGCGGCTGGAGGCGTTCCGCCGGGGCGCGCTGCGCCTCCTGTTCGTGGCGCCCGAGCGGTTCCGGTCGCCGCGGTTCCTCGCCGCGTTCGAGGGGTTCACGCCCGGCTTGTTCGCCGTCGACGAGGCGCACTGCATCAGCGAGTGGGGGCACGACTTCCGCCCCGACTACCTGCGGCTGCGCGAGGCGGCGGAAGCGATCGGCCGGCCGCCGATCGTGGCGCTCACCGCGACCGCCACCGCGGAGGTCCGCGAGGGGATCGCGCGCTCCCTCGGGCTGCGCGACCCGCTCGTCCTGGTGAAGGGGTTCGAGCGGCCGAACCTCGAGTTCGTCGTGACGCGGGTCCGGTCCGCCGAGGAGAAGCTGGAGCGGGTCGCGGAGGAGGTCCTGCGCGGCGGCCGCGGGATCGTCTACGCGGCGACACGGAAGTCGGTGCAGGAGACGGCGATCGCGCTCCGCCGCCGGGGCGGGAAGATCGGCTTCTACCACGCGGGGCTCTCCGACTCGGATCGACGCACCGTGCAGGACCGGTTCAAGTCGGGCGTGCTGCCGGTCGTCGTCGCGACGAACGCGTTCGGGATGGGGATCGACCGCCCCGACCTGCGGTTCGTGGTGCACGTCGACGTGCCGGGCTCGGTCGAGGCGTACACGCAGGAGGCCGGGCGCGCGGGGCGGGACGGCGCGCCGGCCCGGTGCGTGCTCCTCTACCGCCCCGCCGACCAGCGGCTGCAGCGGTTCTTCGTCGACACCGCCTACCCGTCCCCGGCCGTCGTCCTCGCCGCGCGCGACGTGGTGGCCGCGGGCGGCGGCGCGCCGGTGGCGGAGGACGACGTCGTCGCCCGCGTCGAGGCGGACCACCCGCGCGCGATCGACTCGGCGCTCCGGATCCTGACCGAGGAGGGGCTGGTCGAACGCGGCTTCTCCGGGGCGGCGCGGACCGTCCGGTTCGTCGAGGACCGGCCGATCGACTTCCCGACGCTCCGGCGCCGCGCCGAGCTCGACCTGAAGCGCCTGCGGCTCATGCTCGAGTACGCCGAGAGGCCCGGATGCCGGCGGGTCCACCTGATCGACTACTTCGCCGGCGAGGGGGCGTCGACCCCGTGCGGGACGTGCGACGGGTGTCACGCGGTCTCCAGCCGGCGCGACGCCACGCCGGAGGAGCTCGACCGGCTCCGCACCCTCCTCGCGCTCGTGGAGGCGCTCGACGGCCGGTACGGGAAGCGCCGGCTCGCCGGGATCCTCGCCGGAGCCCGATCGAAGGACCTCCTCGAGCGCGGGCTCGACGGGCATCCGATGTACGGAGCGCTCGGCCGGCTCGCGCGCGCGCAGGTCGACCGGCTGTTCCAGGACGCGTTCGACGAGGGGCTTGTCCGGCCCGAGGGGGAGGAGTACCCGGTCGTCGCGATCACGCCCGACGGGCGCGCCGTCCTCGCCGGCGAGCGCGGCGTCACGCTGGCGGCGGGGCCGCCGGCCTCCGGTCCGTCCCGTTCCTCCGGCTCCCCCGCGTCGTCGCGCGGCGCGCCGGCGGTCGACGCGGCGGACGCCGACCCGACGCTCGTCGACGCGCTGAAGGCGTGGCGCCTCGAGCGGGCGCGCGAGGACGGCGTGCCGCCGTACGTCGTCCTGCACGACAAGACGATCGTCGCGATCGCCGCGGCCCGGCCCTCGGACGAGGCGGCGCTCCTCGACGTGAAGGGGATGGGGCCGGCGAAGGTCGAGCGGTACGGACGCGAGCTGCTGGAGCGGATCGGCGCGGAGTGAGCGCGGTCCGTGCGGCCCGTGCCGACGGAACGGTCAGGGCTCGTCGGGGACCGCCGCGTCCGGATCGATCTCGTCGTCCCGCCAGAGGCGCCGTCCCTCCATCCCGCCCGCGAGGGTGATCGCCTCGCCGGTGACGTGCCGCGCCGCGCGCGGGGACGCCAGCCAGACCGCCGCGGCGGCGACGTCGCCGGGCGTCGCGACGCGCCGGCGCGCCGCCGTCGAGAGGACCCGCCGGACGGTGTCGCGGTCCGCGAGCGTCCCCGCCGCCATCTCGGTCGCGACCCACCCCGGCTCGAGGAGGTTCACCCGCCCCTCCGGATCGAGGCGCGCGATCTCGTTCTTCAACGACGACGTCGCGCCCCGCAGCCCTGCCTTCGCGGCCGCGTACTCGACGTGGTCGCGCTCGCCGAACCGCCCCGCCGTCGAACCGACGAGCGTGACCGTCGCGCCGCCCCCGTCCGCGTGCGGGCCGTCGGCGGCGAGCGCGGCGAGGAAGGCCCGCGCGGTCAGGAGCGCGCCGAGCAGGTCGACGTCGAGGACC
>JBICIB010000051.1:0-4785 GCA_043101415.1 Planctomycetota bacterium JB042
CTCGACGACGACCGCGTCGCGGGCCTCGAGGCCGCCCTCCGCGAGTACGAGGACGGGAAGAGGAGCCTGTTCGTGCCGCGGGGGGACGCCGCCGGCGCGCCCCCGCCCGAGCGCGACGCGCGCGAGGCGAAGGACTCGCGGATGAAGGAGCTCCGGGCCGATCTCGAGCGTCGCCTCGAGACCGTGCTCGAGGCGGAGGAGCGGCGGGAGCTGCTCCGGCGGACGGGCGGCCGGCACCGCTTCGGCGCGGACCGGGATCTGGTCGAATGAGGGTCCACGCCTCGACGCCGACGGAGACGAAGCCGTGCTGAACCTCGCCCTCTCCCTCCTGGTCTGCGCTGCGCCGCCGGAGGACGATCCGGCCGCGGAGCTCCGCGCCGCCGTCGAGCGGCTGGAGCGGGCCGCGGGGTACGCGTTCGAGATGCACAGCGAGTACCACGGCGGCCTCGGCGGGGTCGGCACCGGTCGGATCGGACGTCCGCGCGCCGCGGTCCTCGGAGAGGTGGGCGTCGGTCGCCCGGTGCGCCTCCGGTTCGAGGGGATCGAGCTGTTCCGGACGACCCCCGAGCGACGGGCCGTGCGCACGGACGGCGGGGAGTGGAGGACGGCGGATCGGTCGCCGCCGGCGCGGCTGCGCGGTCCGCTCTCGATGCTGGAGACGCTCCGGACCCCCGACGAGGTCCTCCGGTGCGCGGTCGACGGCGCGCGCGAGGTCAGCTCGTCGGGCGGCGCGGCCGGCTCCCACCGGACCTGGCGGATCGAGCTCTCCCCGGAGGCGACCAGGCAGCTCGCGGGCGCTCTCGCCCGCGAACGGAGGGGATCGTCGCTGCGGGCCGGCGCGCCGCCGCCCGAGTTCGAGGGGAAGGTCGTCGCGGTCGTGCGGAACGGGAAGGTCGAGGAGCTCGAGGTCGAGATCCGGGTCCGCCACGCCTCGCCGGTCGGCGACCGGTTCCAGCGGCGCGCCGTCACCTACCTGTTGAAGCCGCCCGCCGATCCGATGCCCCCCGTCCCCGACGAGGTCGTCGCGCTGCTCGGCGCGCCGCCGGCGGCGGACGGCGAGGATTCGACACCCGAAGAGAAGCCGGCGAAGGCCGGCCGAGAACGCAAGGAGTCCGGACGATGAACATCCAGACGATCGTGACCGTGGTGGCCGCGCTGGCGGCCGGCGTGCTGGGGGCCGTCGTCGTCGGCCCCGGGAGCGCGCCTCCGCCCGCCGTCGACGGGGCCGACCTGATCGAACTCCGGACGGAGATGCAGGAGCTGGCGCGGACGAATCGGCGCCTCCAGGACCGGCTCGACGTCCTCGAGACCCGCCCGGCCGTGGTGCAGATGCCCGCGGCGCCGGTCGAGCTCGCGGCGGAGACCGTCCGCGAGGTCGAGGTCGAGCCGCCGCCGCCGGTCGCCCGCCGCGACGAGCCGCCGGTCGTCCTGAAGGAGCAGGTGAGCGAGGCGCTCCAGGCGATCCGGGCCGAGGAGGAGCGGCAGCGGGACGAGGAGCGCGAGAAGCGGCGTCAGGAACGCTCGGAGGAGCAGCTCGCGAGGCTCGCGCAGGAGCTCGGCCTGAACGCCTACCAGACGAACCAGCTCCGCGACGCGATGGCGAAGCAGAGGGAGAAGATGGAGGCCGCGCGCGATTCCCTGCGGGAGAACCGCGACTGGGAGGGGATGCGGACGGCGATGGAGAAGGTCCGCGAGGAGATGAACGTCGCGCTCGGCACGTTCATGACCCAGGAGCAGATCGACAAGTACCACGAGAGCACGCGCGGCTTCCGCGGCGGTCGGGGGGACCGCGGCGATCGCGGCGGGCCCGGTCGCGGCGGCCGCGGCTTCTGACCGCGGCGCCCCCGGGCCCTCATCCCGGCGCGGCGACGTCCGCGCCGAGCTGGGTGTCGTGGAGCTTCCGGTAGAGGCCGCCGGCGGCGAGGAGCGCGGCGTGGGGTCCGCGCTCGACGACGCGCCCCCGGTCCAGGACGACGATCTCGTCCGCGTCGACGACCGTCGAGAGGCGGTGCGCGATCACGAAGCAGGTCCGGTCCTTCTTCAGGCGGTCGACCGCGTCCCGGATCAGCGCCTCGCTCTCCGAGTCGAGGGACGACGTCGCCTCGTCGAGGATCAGGATCGGCGGGTCGCGCAGCAGCTCGCGTGCGATCGCCAGCCGCTGCTTCTCGCCGCCCGAGAGCTTCACGCCCCGCTCGCCGACCAGCGTGTCGTACCCCTCCGGAAGCCGCTCGATGAACTCGTGCGCGTGGGCGGCGCGGCAGGCGGCGACGACCTCCTCCTCGGTCGCGTCGGGCGTGGCGTACGCGACGTTCTCGCGGACCGGGCGGTTGAACAGGAAGACGTCCTGCGGCACGACCCCGACGCCGCGCCGGAGCGCCTTCAGCGGCCAGTCGCGGACGTCGACGCCGTCGACCCGGACCGTCCCCCGGTCCAGGTCGTACAGCCGCGGCACGAGGTTCACGAGCGTCGACTTCCCGGCGCCGGAGCGCCCGACGAGCGCGACGACCCGCCCCGGCTCGACGGCGAGGGAGACGTCCTCCAGCGCCGGCTGCGACTCGACGTACCGGAACGACACGCGCTCGATCTCGACCCGCCCCGCGGCGATCGCGACCGGGCCCGCCGACGCGGGCACGGATCGCTCGCGCGGCGTGTCGAGGAGCGTGAAGATGCGGTGGAGCGACGCGAACGCGCGCTGGAGCCGGACGTTCAGGGTCATCAGCGCCGTCACGGCGCCGCTCAGGTAGGTGAGGTACATCGAGAAGGCGAACAGGTTTCCCGTGGTGCTGGAGCCGGTCATGATCCGGTACGCGCCGATGACGATGATCAGGTACATGCCGAGGGCCACGGCGAGGCCGACGATGTACGACACCGTCACGCTCAGCGAGTCCCGCGCGGCGGCCGCGCGGACGGCCGCCTTCAGGAACCGGCCGAAGCGGAACCCCTCCCGCCGTTCCTGGGCGGACGTGCGGACGACGGAGATCCCGCTGACCGACTGGTGCAGCGCGGAGCTGCTCTCGGCGTCCGCCTCCTGCGCCGCGTGCGATCGCCGGCGGAGCGGCCTCGACACCAGGACGACGCCGCCGAAGATGACGACCAGCAGGCCGAGCCCGGAGAGGGCGAGCGCGGCGTCGATGAAGAAGAGCATCCCGAAGAAGACGACCGCCCGCAGCGCGTCGAAGCCGGCGTGGAGGAGCGAGTCGAGCATCACCGCCTCGAGCGACTGCACGTCCTCCCGGACTCGCGCCATCAGGTAGCCGGTCTCGTGCTCCTGGAGGGTGCGGAGCGGGAGCCTCAGCACGTGGTCGTAGAGGTGGCGGGTGAGGCGGTGCATCACCCGGTTCTGCATGCGGACGACGATCAGGCCGGCCGCGAGACGGAGACCGTGGGCGCCGAGCGTCAGGGCCGCGATCACGATCCCGAGGCGCGCGAACTCCTCGAGGTCGCGGGACGGGAGGACGACGTCGAAGATCCGCTTCACCAGGAGCGGGGAGATCAGGCCCGCCGGGAGGGCGAGCGCGAACAGGACGCCGATGACCCAAGCTCCCCGGCGCTCGGTCCGGAGCGTCGGCCAGAACCGCTTCAGCAGCGGCCAGGCGCGCTCCCACGGCACCTTCTCCTCGCCGTCGGGCGTGGTGGCGACGTCCGGCGTCTCCCGCTCCGGCTCGGCTTCGCTCACGCGCGGAACCCTCGCCCCCGGAGCTCCTCGCGGAACGTCTCGCTCGCCAGCGTCTCGACCAGCGCGCGCACGGCGTCCCGGTCGCGGCGCGCGCGCGGGATCGCGAAGTCGTACCGCTCCTCCTGCACCGGGAGGAACCCGAGCGAGGCCTCGCGCGCGACCGTCTCGATGGCGACGCCGAAGTCCGCCCGGCCGGCGGCGACCGACGCGCAGACGGCGTGGTGCGTCCTCGCCTCGTTCGCGTGTCCGCGCGGGCGCGCCTCCCCGAGCAGGCCGTCGACCAGGACCCGCGTCCCGCTGCCGCGGTTCCGGTTCACCATCACCACGTCCTCGTCCGCGGCGACGGCGGCGACCGCCTCGGCCGCGGTCCGCCCCTCGAAGCGGGGGTCCCCGCGCCGGAAGACGACCCCCTGCATCCGCCCGTACCCCGGCACGAGCTCGATCGAGTCGTCGACGAACGGCGCGTTGTAGGTGCCGCTCTCCGGGTCGAACAGGTGCAGGCCGGCCGCGTCGCACTCCCCCCGCCTCGCGGCGAGCAGCCCGCCCTCCGAGCCGACCGTGATCGACTTCGCGCTCCACCCGCGGCGGGCGAGCGCCGCGACGAGCAGGTCGGTCCCGACGCAGTGGCTCCCGATCAGGACGAGGTCCTTCGGCTCGAGGTCCCGGCCGAGGAGCGTGACGTCGATCTCGCTCCCCTCGTCGAGGAGCTCGCGGTTCCGGTCGAGGACCACGAACCCGTCGGCGCGGCTCCAGGTCGTGACCGAGCCGGACCCCTTCCCGAGCGGGTAGGCGGCGGGGAGACCGTCGCCGGGGACGAGGTTGACGAGGAGGTACTCGGTCCGGCCGCGCTCGGAGTGGACGCGGACCGGCATCCGCGCGCGGCGGGTCCCGCGGCGGTCGTCGCGCCGGCCGGCGAGGCGACGGACCACCGGGGCGACGAACTCGTGGAACGTGAAGAGCGCCGACGTCGGGAACCCCGGGAGGACGACGACCGGCGTGTCGCCGGCGACGGCGAGGCAGAGCGGCTTCCCCGGCTTCAGCGCGACCCCGTGCACGACCACGCCGGGAGGGGGGAGGTCGCCGAGGACACGGTACGCGACGTCCCCCGG
>JBICIB010000052.1:0-3638 GCA_043101415.1 Planctomycetota bacterium JB042
CGTTCGACGACGTGGCCGGGGTCGACGAGGCGAAGGCCGAGCTGGAGGAGGTCGTGCGGTTCCTGAAGGAGCCGACCGCGTCGGGCCGGCTCGGCGCGCGGCTGCCGAAGGGGATCCTGCTCGTCGGGCCGCCGGGGACCGGGAAGACGCTCCTCGCCCGCGCCGTCGCCGGCGAGGCGGGCGTGCCGTTCTTCTCGATCAGCGGCTCCGAGTTCGTGGAGATGTTCGTCGGGGTCGGCGCGGCGCGGGTGCGCGACCTGTTCGCGCAGGCGCAGAAGCGGGCGCCGTGCATCGTCTTCATCGACGAGCTCGACGCGCTCGGCCGCGCGCGCACGGCCGGGATCTCCGGGATCGGCGGGCACGACGAGAAGGAGCAGACGCTGAACCAGCTCCTCGCCGAGATGGACGGGTTCGACCCGGCGAAGGGGATCGTGCTCCTCGGCGCGACGAACCGGCCGGAGATCCTCGACCCGGCGCTCCTCCGGGCCGGCCGCTTCGACCGGCAGGTCCTCGTCGACCGCCCCGACAAGGTCGGACGGGCCGCGATCCTGAGGGTCCACGTCACGAAGGTGACGCTCGATCCGTCCGTCGACCTCGACGCGGTCGCGGGGCTGACCCCCGGCTTCACCGGCGCCGACCTCGCGAACCTCGTCAACGAGGC
Source organism: Planctomycetota bacterium JB042 (assembly GCA_043101415.1). GTDB lineage: Bacteria > Planctomycetota > B15-G4 > B15-G4 > JADJEK01 > JAUIEL01. Next base: position 662 of record JBICIB010000052.1, read on the forward strand.
CGCCCTCGCCGCGACGCGGCGGGACGGGGACGCGGTGACGCTCGACGACTTCACGGTGGCGATCGAACGGATCGTCGCCGGCCTCGAGAAGCGGAGCCGGCTGATGAGCGAGAAGGAGCGCCGCGTCGTCGCGCACCACGAGATGGGGCACGCGCTGGTGGCGTCCGCGCTCGAGGGGACCGACCCGGTCCACAAGATCTCGATCATCCCGCGTGGCGTCGGCGCGCTCGGGTACACGATGCAGCGCCCGACCGAGGACCGCTACCTGATGACGCGCGCCGAGATGAACGACCGGCTCGCCGTGCTCCTCGGCGGCCGCGCCGCGGAGCGCCTGGTGTTCGACCACGTGTCGACCGGCGCCGCCGACGACCTCGCGAAGGCGGCGGAGATCGCCCGCGCGATGGCGACGCGGTACGCGATGGTCGACGAGCTCGGCCAGGTCGCGTACGACACGGAACCGAAGGGGTACCTCGGCCTCCCCGGCGCGCACCCCCGCGAGTACTCCGAACAGACCGCGCACGAGATCGACCTCGCGGTCCGCCGGATCGTCGACGACGCGTACGCCCGAGCGATGTCGACCCTGAGCGCGCGGCGCCCGCTCCTCGAGGAGTGCGCGGCGCGGCTGCTCGAGCGGGAGACCCTGGCCGGGGACGAGCTCGCCGGACTGCTCGCGCGGGCGCGGGCGCCGGGCGAGGCCGACGGTCCCGGCGACGACGACGGGGAGGGGGCCGCGTGTCCGACCGACTCGTCCGACTGACCGTCCCCGCGGGCCGGGCCCCCGACGCCCAGGCGATCCTCTCCCGGGAGGGGCACGAGGCGGTGGTCCTGCCGCTCGACGCGAAGCGGACCCTCCTCGAGACCGAGGTCACCGCCACCGAGTCGCAGGAGGTGCTCGACCGCATCGAGAGCGCGTTCTCGCACGAGCCCGGGTTCCGCTGCGTCCTCCTCCCGATCGAGGCGATCCTCCCCCGCCCCGCGCCCCCCGAGGCGAGCGCGGAGCCGGGGGAAGAGGAGGAGAAGCGCCCTCGCGCGCCGGCCCGGATCAGCCGCGACGAGCTGATCGCGGACATCGAGCCGTCGTCGCGGCTGACCGGCGACTTCCTCGCGCTCACGGCGTTCGCCGCCGTCGTCGCCGGCATCGGGGTCCTGAACGACAACGTCGCCGCGATCATCGGCGCGATGGTGATCGCGCCGATGCTCGGCCCGGCGGTCGCGATCTCGCTGGCGGTGACGCTCGGCGACGTCCGGCTGGGGAAGCGGGCCGCGGGGACGATCCTCGCCGGGACGGCGCTCGCCCTCGCCTTCTCGGCCGGGTGGGGCGCGCTGATCGACGTCGACCCGACCGTGCGGGGGATCTCCGACCGGACCGTGATCCGGCTCGGCGACATCGTGCTCGGCCTGGTGTCGGGGAGCGCCGGCGTCCTGGCGTTCACGTCCGGCGCGCTCTCGGCGCTCGTCGGCGTCATGGTGGCGGTCGCCCTCCTGCCGCCGCTCGTCGTCTGCGGGCTGCTGCTCGGCGCCGGGCGGCTCGACCTCGCGCTCGGCGCGGGAGAGCTCTTCCTCGCGAACGTCGTCTCGATCAGCCTCGCCGGCGTGCTGACCTTCCTCGCCAAGGGGGTCCACCCGAAGTGGTGGTGGGAGCGCGACCGGGCCCGCCGGATGACCCGGATCGCCCTCTCCCTCTGGGCGCTGCTCCTCCTCGCCCTCGTCGTGCTGATCGTGCTCGGGCGGGACGCGCCTACGGAGTGACGCCGCGCACGGCGTTCGTCGCCGTCGCGCCGTACGGGCCGGTCGGGTCGGCGATCCACGCCTGCAGCCAGATCGGCGTCCCCGACGGCACCCCCGGCGGGAAGACCGCCGGCAGCGTCAGCTCCCCCGCCGCGTCGGTGACGTACAGCAGCCAGAACCCCGGCGGCGACGGGTCGGGCACCAGCGTCCCGCCGAGGAGCGGGGCCGACAGCGCGGCGGCGCCGGCGGCGAACCAGACCGCGGCGTGCGACGGCGCGTCGCTCACGGTCACCGTCACCGGGTCCCCGCCCCGGAGCGCCCCGGCGGCGGTCAGCTTCGGCTCGCCGGCCTCGCCGCCGAGGCCGTGACCGAGGTCGGTCCAGGCGGAGCGGTCGAGGGAGAGGATCCAGACCGCGCCCTGGTCCATGCCGCCGTCGTCGTCGTGATCGGCGCCGACGGCGAGCTCGACGACGCCGTCGCCGTCGAGGTCGCCGAGGAAGCAGGCCGACTGGCCGAACCGATCGTGCGCGTCGAGCCCGCCGGCGAATCCGCCCTCGGTGTGGCTGATCTTCCGGTGCCCCTTCACCGTCCCGTCGCGGTCGAGGAAGAGCACCCAGACCGCTCCGCACGAGTCGCCGCCGTCGTCGTCGGCGATCGCGCCGACCGCGAGCTCGACGATCCCGTCGCCGTTCAGGTCGGAGAGCGCGGCGACCGAGTGGCCGAGGAAGTCGCGGTCGTCGACCAGCCCCTGGAACCCGCCGTCGACGTCGCTGATCTTCCGCTCGGTCTTCACCGTGCCGTCCGGGTTCATGAACAGGATCCAGACCGCACCGCGCTCGATCCCGCCGCCGTCGTCGAGGATCGAACCGACGGCGAGGTCGGGGACCCCGTCGAGGTCGAGGTCGCCGAGCGCGCACGCCGAGTACCCGAACCGGACCTGCGGCGAGAGCTGGCCGCCGAACCCTCCCTGCCCGTCGGTGATCTTGACGTGCGACTTCACCGTCCCGTCCGGCTTGAGGAAGAGGACGTAGACCGCACCGCCGAGGTAGTACGACTCCTGGTCGTAGATCGCCCCCGCCACGAGGTCGTTCACGCCGTCGCCGTCGAGGTCGCCGGGCGACACCAGGGACGTCCCGAACCGGTTCCCCGGGTAGAGCACGCCGGTGAAGCCGCCCGCCGTCTGGCTGATCTTCTGGTGCTTCTTCACCGTCCCGTCCGGGTTCAGGAAGAGGACGAAGATCGCCCCGTG
>JBICIB010000053.1:0-6224 GCA_043101415.1 Planctomycetota bacterium JB042
CGACTCTCTTCCGATCTCCGCGGAGCGCCACGATCAGGTCGAGGTTCGCGTCGGCGTCGAACGCCGCCAGCGCCACGTCGGCCGGTCCCGCGCCGACCGGCACCGAGACCGCCGGCGCGAGCGCCCCGCCCCCCGTCCCGAGCAGCACCGAGACGTCGCCCGACGTCTCGTTCGCGACGACCACGTCGACCCGGCCGTCGAGATCGAGGTCCCCGGTCGCGACCGCGCGCGGTCCCTGCCCGACCGCGTGCGTCGTCGGCGCGCCGAACCCTCCCCCGGCCTGGTTCAGCCGCACCACGATCGAGTCGGAGACCGCCCCCGTCACCACGAGGTCCGGGCGGAGGTCGGCGTTCAGGTCGGCCACGGCGAGCCCGGACGGATGCGCCGGTCCCGGGAGCCGCTCCGGCGCGATGAACCCGCCGCCGACCTCGCCGTACAGGACGGTCACGGTGTTCGAGACCTGGTTCACCGTGACGAGGTCCGCGCGGCCGTCCCCCGAGACGTCCGCGAGGAGGAGATCCGACGGGAACCCGCCGGCGACGTGGGTCGGCCCCGGCGTGAAGACTCCGAGCCCGTCGCCCGCCACGACGGTGACCGACGCGTCGGCGCCGTTCGCGATCAGGACGTCGTTCGTGCCGTCGCCGTTCGCGTCGCCGAGGATCACCGCCAGCGGGAGCGCTCCGCACGCGGCGCTCGCCAGGGGCGTGAACCCGCCGGCGCCGTCCCCCTTCAGGATCGTCACCACGGACGACGCGCCGACCACCACCAGATCGATCACCGTGTCCCCGTCGACGTCCGCCGCCGCGAGCGCCGTCGGCTGGCCTCCGATGGCCAACGTCGACGCGGTCGGGAACCCCCCCGCCCCGTCCCCGAACCGGATCGTCACGTCGTCCGAGCCCGCGTTCGCGGTCAGGACGTCGAGCGAGCCGCTCGGGTCGACGTCGACCAGGAGGACGTCGTCCGGCGTCGCACCGACCGGGACGGCGAGCATCGGCAACAGCCCTCCCGCCCCGTCCCCCCGGAGCACGCCGACCGACGATCCGCCGCGGTGCGCGACCACGACGTCGTCGACGAGGTCGCCGTCGACGTCGCCGACCGCGATCGCCTCCGGGGACGGCCCGGTCGGGAAGAACGCGACCGGGCCGAGGCCGAGGCCGTCGCCGAGCAGCAGCCCGACCCCGTTCGACCCCGAGATCGAGACGACGACGTCCGGCGCGGGCCCGGCGTCGAACGCGCCGACGGCCACGCCGGCCGGGGCGAGCCCGGCGAAGAAGGGGAGCGGGAGGGTGAACTCGCCTCCGCCCAACCCGTAGAGGACCGTGACGGTCGCCGAGACGTGGTTCGCCACCACGAGGTCGACGGCGCCGTCCCCGTTCACGTCCGTCGCCGCGGCGGCGACCGGCGTGATGCCGGTCGAGAACTGCGGCGCCGGGTAGAGCGGGTCTCCGGCCCGTGCGACCGGGAGCGCCCCGGACGCGGACAGGAGGAGGAGGAGACCGAGGTGCGAGCGCATGATGACCGACTCCCGTCGAGCCGCCGGCGAACCGGCATCGGAGAAGAGGGGCCCGCGATCGTCATCCCTCTCCGACGACCCCGGGCCCGGACCGCGGGGCGCGCGCGGTCCTGTCAGTTGCCGACCTTGATCCGGAGCGCCTCGCTGAACGCGAACTGGCCGTCCAGCGATCCGTTCGGGTCGAACACGAAGTACTGGAAGAACGCGTCGCAGCCGGCGAACGACGACCCCGCGCTCGGGATCGGCAGCGTGACCGTCGTCGCTCCGCCCGCGTCCGTCACCGTCCCGAGGAGGACGAGCGGCGGCAGGAGGTAGAGCGAGCAGCCGGCCCCGAGGTCGGTCGTCGCCTGCGTCAGGGAGAGCCCGAGCAAGGTCGGCGCGAACGGCCGGGCGCCGGTCAGCCGGACGCCGAACGCCGGGTTGTCGAAGAACGGCACGCCGACCGCCTCGATCTGCGGCACGCCGGTCGAGCCGGCGCAGCCGACGCCGAACGGCTTGGTCAGCGACGGCGTCACCGCCAGGAGGACGGTCACGTCGTCGGACGCCTTGTTGGCGACGACCATGTCCGGCGTCTTGTCGCCGTCGAACTCCGCGATCGCGATCGCCACCGGCACCGTCCCCGCGGTCTCCGTGCTCTGGGCCGCGAAGGCGCCGGAGTCGTAGGAGTCGAACCGCGTGACGTTCTCCGAGCCGAAGTTCACGGCCACGATGTCGAGCATCGCGCAGAACCCCGGGATCGAATCGTCGCGCAGGTCGCCGCACGCCAGGTCGGACGGGGACGTCCCCCCGGCGAACGACCCGCCGGCCGAGAAGTCGGACGGGCTCCAGGTCCCCGGCGCGAGGGTGTCGTTGACGAACACCTCGACCGAGCCGGGGAGGATCGTCGGGAACGACTCCGCCGTCACCGCCAGGTCCTCGTCGCCGTCGTCGTCGATGTCGACGCAGCAGAGCCCCTTCGGGTTCTGCGACACGCCGAGCGCGATCGGCGCGCCGAAGGCGCCGCCGACGTTCTCGTACAGCAGGACGTTGTCGGTCACCGTCGGCGCGAACGCCGTCCCCATCATCGTCGCCACGACGTCGCCGTCCCCGTCCCCGTCGAGGTCGCACAGCAGGACGCTCTGCGGCCGCAGGAACCCGCCGACCGGCGGCGTGAGGGCGACGAAGGCGCCGCCGTTCAGCGAGACCGCGACCGCGCCGTTGCCGGCGATCAGCAGGTCGCCCTGCATCGCGGCCACCACGTCGTCCGTCCCGACGCCGTCGATGTCCCCGACCGCCACGCCGACCGGCTCGGTGGCCGGCAGGGTGGAGAGGGTCGCGGAGACCGTGAACGTGCCGTCGGGCGCGTTGTCGACGATCGCCACCGCGTCGGCGTCCCGAAGCGCCACGGCGAGGTCGCAGCCGCCGCCGGCGACGAGCTCCCCGGCGGCGAGCGCCGAGGGGGACGAGCCGGGCGCCAGCGGCACCGTCGTCGACGACCCGAAACCGCCCGAGCCGTCGTTCGTCAGGACGGTGACCGAGTCGGAGCCGCTGTCGGCGGTCGCGATGTCCGCCACTCCGTCCCCGCTCAGGTCCTTGGCGATCACGTCGCACGGCGCGACGCCGACCGCGACGTCCGTGCCGATGAACTCCGGCGGGGGCGGCTGGAAGTCGTACGACTCGGCGTAGCCGCCGCCGAAGCCATGGGTGATCGACACGTCGTCGAAGTACCCGACCTGGTCGTTGTTGTACGTGCCGACGCCGATGCTCACGAGCACCAGCTCGGCGTCCTCGAAGTCGGACGAGAAGACCGTCCGCCACTGCGCGAGCGTGCGGAGCGGCGGCCCGCCGGCGGTGTTCGGCTGGCCGAAGCCGCCGGTCCACCAGAAGAGGCCGTTGTCCTCGTCGACGGTGACGGTGGTCCAGGTGTCCGTCGGGACGACGGAGCTCGACCCCTCGAACCCCGGCTGGTTCCAGGTCGGCTCGTACACGAGCGTCCCGAAGCAGTCGCCGGCGCTCGCGCCGTCGTCGCAGACGGTCTCGAGGAAGGCGAGCTTCAGCGAGGGCGCCGCGGACGCGTTCTGGCCCGGGTTCGACGCCTTGTGGTACGCGTACGAGATCGACAGCGTCGAGAAGATGTCCGACACCTTCCCGTACGCGTCGATCACGCCGACCTCCGCCTTGTCGGGGAGGTTCGCCGTCGTCGTCAGGAGTGCCGCCCCGACCGGGAGCGGCTGGTTCGTCTCGAGGTCGCCGCCGAGGCCGGTCAGGTCCGCGAGCAGCGCCATGCCGTCCTCGCGGACGTCGTTCTCGAACCAGACCTTCGGGTCGGTGTTGCTCGACGGGGCGAACGAGGTGACCGTCGTCTGGGCCCCGGCCGCGCCCGCGAGGAGCGTCGCGGCCGCGAGGGCCGTGGTGATCGTGAGGATGGGTCTCGGGTTGCTCATCGGTCTCAGTTCCCCACCTTGATGCGGAGCGCGTCGCTGAACGCGAACTGGTTCTGGAAAGGTCCGTTCGGGTCGAAGATGAAGTACTGGAAGAACGCGTCGCACCCGGCGAACGACGAGCTCGAGTCGGGGATGCTCAGGTTGACGGTCGTCTCGCCGTTGCCGTCGGTGACGGTCGCGATGAGGACGAGCGGCGGGAGCAGGTAGAGCGAGCAGCCGCCGCCGAGGTCGGTCGTGAACTGCGTCAGCGACAGGCCGAGCAGGGTCGGCGCGAAGACGCGCGCGTTCGAGACCTTCACCCCGAAGGCGGGGTTGCTGAACGTCGGGAGGCCGACCGCCTCGATCTTCGGCACGCCGGTCGTCCCGGGGCAGCCGTCGCCGAACGACTTCGCCAGCGCCGGCGTCACGTCGATCATCACCGTCACGTCGTTCGACGCCTTGTTGACGACCACGACGTCCGGGGTCTTGTCTCCGTCGAGCTCGGCGACGGCGACCGCCACCGGCACGAGGTTGGCGTTGACCGCCTCGTTGGCGGAGAACATCCCGGTCTCCGGCACCCAGCCGTTGAACCGCGACACGTTCTCCGAGCCGAAGTTCGCGGCGACGATGTCGAGGCGGGCGCAGAAGCCCGGGATCGAGTCGTCGGTCAGGTCGCCGCACGCGAGGTCGATCGGCGAGGTCCCGCTGGCGTACGAGCCGCCGGCCGAGAAATCGCCGGGGCTCCAGGTCCCGGGCGCGAGCGTGTCGTTGATTAACAGCTCGATCGAGCCGGGGAGGATCGTCGGGAACGACTCGGCGGTGACTGCCAGGTCCACGTCCCCGTCGTCGTCGATGTCGAGGCAGCAGAGGCCGCGCGGGTTCTGCGCCACCGAGAGCGCGATCGGCGCCCCGAAGGTCCCGCCGGTGTTCTCGTACAGCAGGACGTTGTCGGTCACGGTCGGCGCGAACGCCGTCCCCATCATCGTCGCCACCACGTCGAGGTCGCCGTCGCCGTCGAGGTCGCACAGCGCCACGCTCTGCGGACGGAGGAAGCCGCCGACCGGCGGGGTGAGCGCCGCGAACGCGCCGCCGTTCAGGCTGACCGCCACCGACCCGGTGCCGGCGATGAGGAGGTCGCCCTGCATCGCCGCGACCACGTCGTCGGGCGCCGCGCCGTCGAGATCGCCGACGGCGACGCCGACCGGCTCGGTCGCCGGCAGCGTCGAGAGCGTGGCCGAGGTCGAGAACGTCCCGGCCGGAGCGTTCGACACGATCACCACCGCGTCCGCGCCCTGCGCCGCGACCGCGAGGTCGGTCCCGCCGCCCGCGACGAGGTCGCCCGCCGCGAGCGCCGACGGGGCGTCGCCCGGCGAGAGCGGCACGGTCGTCGAGGTCCCGAACCCGCCGTCTCCGTCGTTCGTGAGGACGGTCACCGTGTCGGAACCGCTGTCCGCGGTCGCGATGTCCTCCTCCGGATCGCCGGCGAGGTCGACCAGGATGACGTCGCACGGCGCCGTGCCGACCGCGACGTTCACGCCCGCGCCGAAGCCGGGGCAGGCGACGTTCGGGTTCGCGTCGACCGAGCCGAGCGCGCCGTAGATCGTGTACGACCCGGGGTACCCCGCGTTCGTCGCGTAGTCGCTGTAGCAGTTCGAGTCCCAGAAGTTCCCGGCGCCGGCCGCGGGGCCGCCCCCTTCGTCCTGGACGTTGATGTTCGAGAAGTTCGCGCCGTTGCTGTTGAAGAGGTTGCCGGTGATCGCGCCGCCCTCGGTGTACAGGGCGACGGCGACGTCGCCGTGGTCGAAGAACGAGTTGCCGCTGATCACGTACGCGTTCCCCGGGTCGCCGTCGGTGAAGATGCAGCCGGCCGGCGGATAGACCCCCGTCGTGTACGGAGAGACCTGCGACACGGTGTTGTTCGTCAGCGCGGTCGTCAGCGACCCGGTCTGCCCGAAGTCGTACAGGCCGACCTGGCAGTCGGTCATCACGCAGCCGTCGATCGAGAGGCCGGGGCCGCTGTCATAGGCGAGGATCCCGGTCGACACGTACGCCGACGGGCCGGCCCACCAGAAGCCGTCGAGGATGCAGTTCGAGACCGTCCCGCCGCCGCCGAACGAGAACTGGATGCCGTTCTGCGCGAGGCTCGTGGTCGGACCGCGGCCGGTCAGGACGCAGTCGAGGACGTCGCAGACCGCGTCGGACGCGCAGACGATGAAGCCCTTCTGATTGTCGAAGAAGTCACAGTCGCTCACGGTCATCGCGGCGCCCCCGCCGGGCGCCTCGAGGAGGAGGGCGAGGCCGCTCTGGGC
>JBICIB010000054.1:0-3894 GCA_043101415.1 Planctomycetota bacterium JB042
CTCTCCCGATCCCGGCGGACCGTGGCCGACGAACGCCCCGCGGCCGAATCCCCGTTCACCGCCCCGCGCGCAGCGGTACGCCCCGCGCAGCGGCCCATCGCTCCACGCGAAGTGCCCCCCGCCCCGCGCAGCGGTGTCGACCGCCTCGCGCAGCTACACTCCTCCCATGTCCATCGCCGTCACCTCCCTCTCCCGTACCTTCGGCTCCCTCACCGCGCTCTCCTCCATCTCCTTTCGCGTCGAGCCGGGGGAGGTGTTCGGGTACCTCGGGCCGAACGGGGCGGGGAAGTCGACGACGGTGAAGATCCTGCTCGGGTTGCTCGAGCCTTCGTCGGGGGAGGCGGTGGTCGACGGGGTCGACGTGCGGCGCGATCCGGTGACGGTGCGGGAGCGGATCGGGTACCTGCCGGAGGTGTTGGCGCTGTACGACGCGCTGACGCCGACCGAGCACCTGCGGTTCGCGGGGCGGATGCGGCGGATGGACGAGGCGACGATCGCGCGGCGGGGGGAGGCGCTGCTGGAGACGTTCGGGCTCGCCGACCGGGCGAACCATCCGATCCGGACGTTCTCGAAGGGGATGCGGCAGAAGGTGTCGCTCGCCCTCGCGTTCCTGCATCGGCCGCGCGTGCTGATCCTCGACGAGCCGCTCGCCGGATTGGACGCGACGTCGGCGCTCCTCCTGAAGGACCTGATCCGCGGCTTCGCGGCGAAGGGGGCGGCGGTCCTCTACTGCTCGCACGTCCTCGACGTGGTCGAGAAGGTGTGCGATCGGGCGATGATCCTGAACCGGGGGCGGACGGTCGCGGAGGGGACGATCGCCGCGCTGCGCGAGCAGACGAAGGGGACGTCGCTCGACGAGGTGTTCCGGAAGGTGGCGGTCGAGCGCGACCCGGCGGCGCTGGCGCGGCAGCTCCTCGAGGCGCTCGACTCGTGAGCCGGTTCACGGTCCTCTGCGGGCGGCTGCTGGAGCGTCGTCTGCTCGGCGACGGCGAGGCGCACGCGTCGGTGATCCCGTCGTCGTTCCTGACGATGTCGATGTCGCTCCTCGTCTTCGCGCTCCTCGTCCCGGAGCGGACCGAGGAGGAGGTCGCGCTGTACGTGACGATGGCGTGCCTCGTCTGGGCGGGCGTGAAGGGGTTCCTCGAGGCGGACGACCTGGAGGCCGCGGCGCTCGACCGGGCGGTCCTCGAGCCGCTGCCGATCCCGCGGCCGACGATCGCGGCGGCGCGGGGCGTGGTCGTGGCGGCGGGGCTCCTGCTGTCGACGGCGAACCTCGCGTTGCCGCCGGCGGTGCTGGTCGGCGTGGCGCGCGGGCCGGCCGCGGGGGCGCTCCTCCTCGTCGCGGCCGGGTCGGCGTCGCTCGCGGGACTCGCGTTCGCGCTGGCGTCGCGCGTCGCGATGCAGCGCGCCCTCGGCGGCCGGGGCACGGCGCGACTCGAGGGGCCGATCCGGCTGATGGTGGCGGTCGGCCTGTTCGCCGTCGTCTTCGTGGCGCCGGACTTCTCCGCGCTGCTCGAGCGGTGGCCGGGGCTCCGTTTCGCGCCGCCGTTCTCGCTCGCGAGCCTCGGGTCGGCCGACGCGGCGGTCCCCGCGCTGGCGACGCTCGGGCTGTCCGTCGTGGCGCTCCTCGCGGCGTTCCGGATCGGCTCGCCCGCGTCGGATCCGGTCGATCGCGGCCCGGCGCGCGCGGCGGGAGGGATCGGACGGCTCGGACGATGGTTCGTGCGGGAGGACGAGCGGTGCGGCTACGAGTTCGCCGCCGCCCACATCGCCCGCGACCGGACGTTCCGGTCCCGTTCGTACCCGCTCTTCGCGTTCCCGTTCGCGGTGACGATCCTGCTGGTCGAGCGTCCGGACGAGCCGACGCTGGCGCTGCTCGCGCTGTACGGGGCGGCGGTCTACCTCTCGGTGGCCCAGCTCCTGTTCCCGTACACCGAGTCGCCGGGCGGCGCCGCGCTGTTCCGGTCGCTCCCGTTCCGCGATCCGGGCCCGTTCCGGTGCGGGTCGGAGAAGGCGTTCCTGGTCGGCGTCGGGCTGCCGGTCTACCTCGCGTTGACCGTGGCGCTCCTCCTCCTCTCGGCGTTCGGCTACGGCTTCCCGCTCGCGGCGGCGGCCGCGCACGCCGTGCTCGGCGGCTTCGCGGCGGCGTTGGTCGCGGCGATCCTGTTCCAGCGCATCCCGGATCCCGCGTTCTCGCTCCCGGACGAGGGCGCGTACGCGAAGGACCTGAACGGGCCGATGGTCGCGATCCTGCTCGCGGGGCTGCTCGGCGTGGGGGCGTACCGGGCGGCGCAGTCGTTCGTCGGATTCCTGGCGGCGGCGGTCGGGCTCGCGGCGGCGTTGACGCTGGCGTTCGCCCACAAGCGCCGCCGGGCGGTCGCGCCGTGAGCGACGGCGCGTTCCACACCACCCGGTGGACGGTCGTCGCGCGGGCGAAGGGGGAGGGGGCCGACGCGCGCGCCGCGCTGGCGGAGCTGTGCGAACGGTACTGGTACCCGGTCTTCCTGTTCGTCCGGCGGCGGTGCGCGACCGAAGAGGAGGCGCTCGACCGGACGCAGGAGTTCTTCGCGCGGCTGATCGAGAAGCGATTCGTCGCGCCGGCCGACCCGTCGCGGGGGCGGTTCCGCGGCTACCTGCTGGCGTGCGTGCGCCACGACCTGGCGAACCAGCGCGACCACGAGCGAGCGGCGAAGCGGGGCGGCGCCGCGCGGATCGTCTCGATCGACGCGAGGACCGCCGCGGGGCGGTTCGCGGGCGAGCCCGCGACGACGGACGACCCGGAGCGGGAGTTCCAGCGCGCGTTCGCGCGGACGCTCCTCGAGCGCGTGCTCGCGGCGCTCCGGACCGAGCACGCGGAGGCGGGGAAGGAGGAGGAGTTCGAGCGGCTCCGCCCGCACCTCGCCCGGTCCACGTCCGCGCCCTCCCTGGCCGACGTCGCCGCCGCGCTCGGGGCGACGGAGGGCGCGACGAAGGTCCGCCTCCACCGGCTGCGGCGAAGGTACGCCGAGCGCCTCCGGGCCGAGCTCGCCGACGTCGTCGACCGCCCCGGGGACGTGGAGGACGAGCTTCGCGGGCTGTTCGACGCGCTGCGCGGGTGAGCGATCTCAGAACGCGGCGTCGAGCACGAGCGGCGTCGCCGGGCCGCCGAGCCACCAGGCGCCTCCCGCGTCCGTGAACACGCCCTGCAGGTGGACGGTCAGGTGGTCGACGCCGGGCGGAAGGAGCGGCACCGGGACGCCGAGGCCGAACGATCCGCCGGCCGGAGCGGTTCCGAGCGGGACGAGCGGGGCGGCGAACGTCGGGCCGGCCAGCAGGACTCCGGCGAGCGGCAGGACGAGTTGCCAGTCTCCTTCGACGGCGGCGAGCAGGAAGCAACCGTCCGCCGCGACCGCGTCGACCTGCAGCGCCATCGCCTGGCTCTCCCGCGCCGGAGAGGCCGCGACGACTCCGCGCGCCGCGCCCGGCAGCATCGAGCGCGTGGCGCCGTGTTCCAGCGCGACGTCGACGCCGTCCTCGCCGATCCCGCCGCAAGCGCCCTTCTTCCCGGGGACGAACGAGCAGTCGAGGAACCACGCGGAGACGAGGGCGCCGTCGAGGTGCGCCCCGTCTCCGCCGTCGCCGGCGGCGAAGCAGCTGAAGTCGACCCCTCCGTCGTGCCCGACGAAGGTCGTCCCGGCGGCGAAGACGTGCGTCGGAAGCGTGGCGATCGCGCCCTTGTCCACGGCGACCAGTCCGGCGCCGCCCGGGCCTCCCTCTCCCTCGCTGTCCGCGTCCGCGGGCTTCCCGCCGGCGAGGGTGCAGTCGTGCAGGGCGAGCGAGGAGGAGGCGGCCACCATGCCGGGTCCGCCGGCGCTCCACTCCCAGCCGCCCGAGGTGAACGCGCCGTCTCCGCCG
>JBICIB010000055.1:0-5102 GCA_043101415.1 Planctomycetota bacterium JB042
GGGGTTCTTCTCGTCCGAGGACCGCGGCGAGACCTGGACGCAGAGCAACCTCTACCACCAGCGGATCAACCGGCTGCTGGCGATCTCCCCCGCGTTCGAGGACGACGGCCTCGTGCTGGTCGGGAACTACGGCGGCGGCCCGATGTTCTGGGACGAGCGGACCGACGAGTGGAGCGTGCGCGCCGACGGCATCCGCAGCCTCTACTGCGGCATCCTCACCCCGTCCCCCGCGTTCGCGGACGACCGGACGATCTTCTACGGCTACATGGGGACCTGGCGGTCCGACGACGCGGGCGCGACGTGGACCCAGATCACCCCGTACGACGCGATCACGCGATCGATCGCGATCTCGCCGGAGTTCGCCGAGGACGGCTTCGTGATCCTGAACCGCGCGCAGGCGGGGACCTGGCGGTCGAACGACCGCGGCGACACCTGGACCGAGGTGACCGGCCTGCCGAAGGGGCGGGTGAACGAGCTCGCCGTCTCGCCCGGCTTCCCCGCCGACCCGGTCGTCTACGCGGCGCCGGCGCAGGAGGGGCTGTTCGTGTCGACCGACGGCGGGGAGAGCTTCGCGCCGCTCGCCGGCGCGCTCGACGGCGCGAACGTCCGGACGCTCGCGCTCTCGCCCGACTTCGGCCGGGACGGCGTGATCCTCGCCGGGACGGTCGACCACGGCCTCTTCCGTTCCGAGGACCGCGGCGAGACGTTCGTCCGCGTCGACACGCCGTCGGGCGAGGAGGACACCCTCGAGAGCCTCGCGTTCTCGCCCGCGTTCGGGACGGACGGCGTGGTCTACGCGGTGAGCCTCTACGACGGCGTGCTGGCGTCGGTCGACGGCGGCCGGAGTTTCCGGCCGAGGAACGCCGGGCTCCCCCACGACGCGAAGCGGATGATCGCCGTCTCCCCCGCCTTCGCGCGCGACCGGACCCTCTACGTGTCGACCCACGCCTGGACCTGGCGCAGCACGAACGGCGCCGGGTCGTGGGAGATCCTGCCGGGACACCTCCGGGTCGACGACCACCACCACACCGTCGAGCGGACCGGGTCGTGGCGCGTCGAGTACCTCCCCGACGACTTCGCGGGCGGCACGAACGTGAGCGACCAGCCGGGCGCCATCGAGACGTTCCGCTTCTACGGCCGGACCGTCACCTGGTTCGCCCGGGTCGACCGGGACTGCGGCGCGGCCGCGGTGCACCTCGACGGGCAGTTCGTCCGCCTCGTCGACCTCCACGGGTCGGAGCGCGCGACGAACCGGCCGGTCTTCTCGCACACGTTCGACGCGCCGGGCTGGCACCGCATCGACGTCCGCGTGACCGGGAAGAAGCACCCCGGCTCGAAGGGGTTCGCCGTCCACTCCGACGGATACGCCCACGACTTCTGAACCGCCCGTCGCTCGTCCCGCCCCGGAAGGAGAGCCCCATGATCTACCGCCGCCTCGGCGCCTCCGGCTGTCGGGTCTCCGCCGTCTCGCTCGGCTCTTGGCTGACGTTCGGCGAGTCCGTCGACCAGGCGACGACCGACGCGTGCATCCGCGCCGCGCTCGACCACGGCGTGAACCTGTTCGACACGGCGGACATCTACCACGCCGGCGACGCGGAGCGCGCCCTCGCCCGGTCGCTCGCCGGCGTCCGCCGCGAGTCGGTCGTCCTCGCGACGAAGGTCTTCTGGCCGGTCGCCCCCGGCCCGAACGACCGCGGCCTCTCGCGCAAGCACGTCGTCGAGGGGTGCCACGCCGCGCTGGAGCGGCTCGGCACCGACTACATCGACCTGCTGCAGTGCCACCGCTTCGACGAGACGACGCCGGTCGACGAGACGGTCCGGGCGATGGAGGACCTCATCCGCCAGGGGAAGATCCTCTACTGGGGGACGAGCCTCTGGTCGGCGAGCCAGATCACCTGGGCGTGCGCCGAGGCGGACCGGCGGAACGCGTACCGCCCGGTGTCGAACCAGCCGGAGTACAACCTCCTCGAGTGGTCGATCGAGCGCGAGGTGATGCCGACCTCGCACGCGCTCGGCGTCGGCCAGATCGTCTACTGCCCGCTGGCGCTGGGGATCCTGACCGGGAAGTACCGGGGCGGCGAGGTCCCCGCCGGGTCGCGCGCGGCGACCGACGCGGGCGCGCCGATCGTGAAGCCGCGCCTGAACGAGCACAACCTCCGCCTCACGGCGCGCCTCGTCGAGCTCGCGGGCGACCTCGGCCTGACCGCCGCCCAGCTCGCCCTCGCCTGGGTGTTGCGCCGCCCCGAGGTCTCCTCCGCGATCACCGGCGCGACGAGGCCCGAGCAGGTGGTCGAGAACGCGAAGGCGGCGGACGTGACGCTCGCGCCGGAGGTCGTCGAGCTGCTCGAGGCGTGGAAGCGGGGCGAGGGGTTGTAGGGCGCCCGGCTCGACGGTCGGACGCGGTGGTAGCATGGCCGGTCCGCGCCCCCGCCCTCCCCCTCGGAGCCCCGCATGACCCGCCGCCCCGCCCTCGCCCTCGGGCTCGCGCTCGCCGCCGCGCCGCTCGCGGAGGCCCAGTACCTCGTCCAGCAGACGATCAACGGGGGCTACAACCCGTGGATCAAGGGGCAGACGTTCACGCCGAGCGTCGGCGTGACCCCGAACCCCGGCTCGGTCTCCAGCCTCGACCTGACGCAGGTCACCTTCTACCGGAGCTTCCAGGCGTGGTCGGGGCCGACGAGCTTCTTCTACCTGAACGTCTACGACGGGGACCCGGTGAACGGCGCCGGACAGTTCGTGGGGAGCTCCGTCAACCGCGTCGACGTCTCCGCGCTCGGCGACTTCGCCCCGCTCCAGTGGGCGTTCGACGACCTGACGCTCTCGTACGGCCACACCTACTGGGCCCTCGTCTCGTCGACCGACACGGCCGGCGGGCTCGACGTCTGGTGCGGCATGCGGGAGAGCGGACAGACCGACCCGTACGTCGGCGGGAACAGCATCGCGGGCGTCAGCGCCAGCCCCGGCGGCTTCACCGTCAAGCCGACGATCGACCTCGCGTTCGACATCCTGCTCGCCGACAGCGTCTGGTCCGACCTCGGGAACGACCTCCCCGGCGCGCTCGGCAGCCCGACCCTCGTCGGCCAGGGCGAGCTGAAGGCCGGGACGCAGATCGTCCTGACCCTCGCGAACGCGGCGACGAACTCGACCTCCGGCCTGTTCATCGGCGCGACGAACGCCGGGCTGCCGTTCTTCGGCGGCACCCTCGTCCCCTCTCCCGACGTCCTGCTCCTCGTGCCGACCGGACCGACCGGCGGCTTCCTCCTCCCCGGCCTCTTCCCGGCCGGCCTCCCGGCGGGGATCCCGCTCCACTTCCAGGTCTGGGTCCTCGACCCGACCGCGCCGCAGGGGCACGCCGCGTCGAACGCCGTGACCGCGACGACGGGGTGAGCCGCGGCGGCGGCGCGCGCGTCACGCCTCGGCGTCGCCTCCTCGCCCGCGGGATCGCCGCACCAGGACCAGTCCGACCAGCGCCGCCGCCCCGAGGAGGAGGAGCGGGCGCACCGGAGGCGGATCGACCCGCCGGCCGTCCTCGCCGTACCGCCGCTCGTCGATCCGTTCGAGCCGGACCTCGTCCCCCTCGATCCCGACCACCTCCCAGCGGTCGACACGGGTCCGGACCCGGCTGTCGCGGGACGTCCGCGCGTCGCCCACGATCTCGCGCTCCGACCGGGCGAAGCCGGGCTCCCCCCGCCACTCCTCCAGGAGCGTCCGGAGAGACTCTCTGGTCCCGCCCCGATCGACGAGTTCGGGCGCGAACCTCGGGAAGACGTCCTCCCGCACGGCGAGGACGAGCATCGGCTGGGCGTCCCGCAGTGAGGTCCGCGCGCCGCTCTCCAGCGGCACGACGTCGAACCCCGGCAGGAACCCGAGTTCGACGTGGGCGAGGAGGAACCAACGGCGCGACGGGCCGTCCGAGCCGCCCGCCTCGGCGTGCGCCGGCACCCGCACGGTCGCCCCCGGCCGCGGCCGCCCGCGAAAGAAGCCCCCGTTCAACGCCGCGACCTCCGCCCCCCGCCCCGCGTCGTGCAGCGCGCGCGCGGCGATCGCGTCGAACGTGTCCCCCTCGACCGCGGTCGCGCGGCGGAGCGGCACGGTCGCGACCCGGTCGAGCGAGATCTCGCAGAGGTGCCGCACCGACCGCATCCCGACCGGAACGAGGTCGGCGCCGGCCTCCCCGCCGAGCGCCCCCAGGGCGAGCACGAAGGAGATCGTCCGGAGTCTCATGCGCGGCCTCCCGACCGGGGCTCCTCCCGAGGACGTCGAGGGGAGCGGCAGGCCCGGTCGAAGGTCCCGATCCGGGAGGCCGGCCGAAGGTCTCGGTCGAACCCTCCGCACCCGCGTCGTCCCCGACCCGGAGGCCCCGGAGGGACCGGGCCGCGCCCCGGCTCCGGCCCGTCGAGGCGGATTTCAGACTTGCGATCTTGTCTCATATGAGATAGAGTCGCACTTCATGGGTCGACGTGCCACCTTCGCCGAGTTCGAGCCGGCCTGCCGGGCCGCGGGGATCTCCATGACCCTGCAGCGCCGCGCCGTGCTGGAGGTGCTGCTGGCGCGGGCCGACCACCCGACGGCGGATCAGGTCGTCGAGGATCTCGCCGAACGCGGGGTGAGCGGAGTCTCGCGCGCCACCGTGTTCCGCGCCCTCGAGCTGTTCGCCGAGCGGGGCATCGTCGCCCGGGTCTGCCATCCCGGCTCGGCGGCCCGGTACGAGGTGCGCACCCACCGGCACCACCATCTCGTTTGCGACGTCTGCGGGAAGATCGCGGACTTCGACGACGACACGCTGAACGCATTGAAACTGCCCGAGCTCGGAACCGGCGGCTTCCGGGCGCGGGACTTCTCGGTGCACGTGCGCGGCCTCTGCGCCGCGTGCGCGCGCGAGGAGGATCATGAACTCCGGAACGAGGAGACCTAGGAAATGAACCCGTCCCGTCTGTCCACGATCGCGGCCGCGATCGCCCTGTCCGCGTCGACCGCGCTCGCGCAGGAGATGAAGTGCCCGGTCGCGGCGCTGCACACCGCGGTCGCCGCCCCGAACGACTCGGCCGAGGGCGGGGAAGGCGCGAGGTCGCCGTCCGACCCGATGTCGAATCGGGACTGGT
>JBICIB010000056.1:0-3508 GCA_043101415.1 Planctomycetota bacterium JB042
CGTCGATGTCGCTCCCCGGCCCGTCCGATCACTGGCGGTGGCGGCAGGACGTCGTCGAGGCGATGGCGGCCGCGCTCGACCCCGAGCGGTTCGGCGTCGCGCGGCTGTTCGTGGGCGGGAGCACCGAGAGCGGGCACGCGGGGCCGGGGAGCGACATCGACGTCTTCGTCGTCTGCGAGCCGGGCGCCCGGCGCGACGAGCTCGCCCTCTGGCTGGACGGCTGGAGCCGCTGCCTCGCCGAGCTCTGCCGCCGCCAGACCGGCGTCGCGTTCGAGGGCGGCGTGCTCGACGTGCGCTGGCTCTCCGAGGTCCCGGACCTCCGTCGCCGTCCGGACCTCCGCGAGCTCCCCCTGGCGCGGCGCGACGAGGGCGAGGCCGGCTGACGTCTCGTCCCGCGGGGGCGTCGCTCAGCGAGGCGGCGCGGAGAGGAACGGGTCGGCGTGGATCGCGTCGAGCTCGGCGCCCCGCAGGAACGCCTGCTTCCGCATCTTCTGCACGAGGTCCGGCGCGCCGCAGAGGAAGACGCGGTGGCCGGTCAGGTCGGCGTGGCGCTCGAAGACGACCTCGTCGAGGGGACCGACCGGACCGCCGCGGACGGGCGCGCCGCCCAGGGGGGCCGGGACGTACCGGACGCCGTCCCGCCCGCCGACCAGCCGGGCCAGCCGCTCGTCGAGGTAGAGGTCGTCGGCGGTCCTTCCGCCGTGGTACAGGTCGATCGGCCCGGCGTGTCCGCGGCGCAGCGCCTCGCGCAGGACGCCGAGGAGCGGCGCGAGTCCGGTCCCCGTCCCCGCGAGGAGGAGCGCCTCGTCGGTCGGCGCCTCGGGGTAGACGCAGCTCCCGAACGGGCCCCGCAGGTCGAGGCGGTCGCCGGCGCGGAGGTCGTCGAAGACGAAGCCGCTGAACGCCCCGCCCGGGACGCGACGGACGTGCAGCTCGAGGTCGTCGTCCTCGTCGGGGACGCTCGCCAGCGAGTACGGGCGGGAGAGGCCGTCCTCGCGGCGGAGGACGACGTACTGGCCGGGGCGGTACGAGAACGTCCCGCGGGGCCGCAGCGCGAGGCGCGCCACGTCGGGCGCCAGGAGTTCGACCGAGCGGACGTCGGCCGCCACGCTCGCCTCGCCGTCGTCCTCGTAGGTCAGCGTCAGGTCCGACGCGGGTCGCGCCAGGCAGGCGAGGAACCACCCCCGCTCGCGGAGCGGCGGCGGCACCCCGTCGGTCGCGTCCTCGGGCGGCGCTCCGGCCGTCGCCCGGACGAGGCAGGCGCGGCACGCCCCCGCCCGGCACGAGTGGGGCGCCTCGACGCCGGCCCGGAGCAGCGCGTCGAGCACGGTCTCGTCGGGCCGGGGCGCGATCTCCCGGCCGTCGATGCGGAGCGTGAACACGGGGCGGGACGGGCCGCGCGGTCAGCGTCCGAGGACGTCGGCGCGCGCGCCCTCGGCGATGTTCGTGACCTCGCGGATGTCCGCCTCGGCGGCGCCGAGCTCGCGCAGGGTCGCGACGAGGTGCTCGACCACCGCGTCGACGTGCCCGTCGTTCAGGCCGCGCTCGAGGAGGTGGGCGTGGGCGTCGCGCATGTCCTTGCCGTCGTACGCCGTCGGGCCGCCGAACGCCATCGTGAGGAACGCCGCCTGCTTCGCCATCTGGCGGTCCATGTCGACGTCGTCGAAGAAGCGGGAGATCCGCTCGTCGGTCAGGACCCGGCGGTAGAAGAGCCGCACCGCCTGGTCGACCGCGTCGCGGCCTCCCAGTCGTTCGAAGAGCGTGGACATGACGGATCCTCCGGGACTTGAAATGCTGTGGATGGCATACATATATGACCCGGGGCGGCTTGCCGTCAAGCTGGATCCGTCATGAACCTGACCCGACACGCCGATCTCTCGCTCCGCGTCCTCCTGTACGTCGGCCTGCACGGCGATCGGCTCTCGTCGGTGCGGGAGGTGAGCGAGCGGTACGGAGTCTCGAGGAACCACCTCGTGAAGGTCGCCCACCACCTCGTCCGGCTCGGCTTCCTCGAGACGGTGCGGGGGCGGCACGGCGGGCTGCGCCTCGCGCGGCCGGCCGAAGAGATCACGGTCGGGGAGGTGATCCGGGGGACCGAGCCGAGCTTCGACCTCGTCGAGTGCTTCGCGCCGGAGACCGACACCTGCGCCATCACCCCGGCCTGCCGGCTGAAGGGCGTGCTGCACGGGGCGTTGAGGAGGTTCCTGGAAGAGCTCGATCGCCACACGCTGGCGGACCTGCTCGTCCACCGCGGCCGGCTCCTACCGCTCCTCGACGAGTAGGGGGCCGACCGGGATCTCCGTCGGCTCCGCGGCGTCGGCGGTCACCCGGCGCAGTTCGCGGCCGAGCGCCTCGCGGCCGAACGGCTTCCCGACGAACCCCTGCATCCCCGCGTCGCGGCACGCCCGGCGGTCGGTCGGGGACGCGTTCGCGGACGCGGCCACGACCGGCACCTCGACGCCGAGCGCCCGAAGCCGTCGGGTCGCCTCCAGCCCGTCGATCCCCGGCATCTTCCAGTCCATCAGGACGACGTCGTACGGGGTCGCGAGCGCGGCCTCGACCGCCGCCTCGCCGTCGCCGACCGTGTCGATCTCGCACCCGAGGCTCGCCAGGAACGCGCTGCCGATCCGGAGGTTCACGGGGTTGTCGTCCGCCATGAGGACGCGCAGGCCGAGCGCCTCCGGGACGTCCTCGCCGTCGGACTCCGCCGCGGCCGGCGCGTCGACCGGACGGAGCGGAAGGGTGACGGTGAACCGCGCCCCGGCGCCCGGAGCGGTGTCGACGCGGATGTCGCCGGCCATCGCGTCGACGAGCTGCTTGACGATCGAGAGGCCGAGGCCGGTCCCGCCGAACCGCCGCGTGGTCGACCGCTCCGCCTGCTCGAACGGCCGGAACAGCCGCGCCACCGCCCGGTCGTCCATGCCGATCCCCGTGTCCGCGACGATCAGCCGGACCGCGTCCGCCTCGGTCTCGACCCCCACGGTGACCGTGCCGGACTCGGTGAACTTCGCCGCGTTCCCGACCAGGTTCTGCACGATCTGGCGGAAGCGGAGCCCGTCGCCTCGGCGCCGCCCCGCGCCGCGGGGCGGGAGGTCCAGCGCGAGTTCGACCCCGCGCTTGCGCATCCCCTCCCGGAACGGCTCGGCCGCCGCCGCCGCCTCGCGTCCCGGATCGAACGGTTCGTCCTCGAGGACCATGGCGCCGTGGTCGAGCTTCGAGAAGTCGAGCACGTCGTTCACGAGCCGGACCAGCGCGTGACCGGAGCTCCGGATCGCCTCCGCCCGCTCCCGGGACTCGGGGGGGAGGTCGTCCTCCAGGAGGACCTCCGTCATCCCGACGATCCCGTGCAGCGGGGTGCGGACCTCGTGGCTCATCACCGCGAGGAAGTCCGACTTGCTCTGCGACGCCTGCTCGGCGATCCGGAGGGCGCGCCCGTGGGACCGATGCAGGAGGAACATGATGACGAGGAGGCCGGTGCTGAACAGCAGCCCGAGGAGGACCATCCACC
>JBICIB010000057.1:0-2730 GCA_043101415.1 Planctomycetota bacterium JB042
GGCGAGCCGGTTCGACGGCCCTTGCTCGTCGTAGACGTTGAACGCGAGGAACTCCGACCCGATCGACGCCGAGCCGAGCCCGGTCCCGCCCGTCCCGGTGATCGAGATCGTCCGCGTCCCCGACCCCGCGTCGAAGCCGGGCGAGAATCCCTGGATCGCGTCGTGCGCGTTCAGGCTCGACGGGCCCCCGCCGAGCGAGGAGATCGCCGTCGAGAGCGTGGCGTCGCGCGTTCCGAATCCGAGCGCCCACTCGAACGGCGCCTGATACGCCAGCGCGGCGCCGGTCCCCGAGAGGAGGAACGAGTACCCCGAGCAGAGGTTCCGCTCGTCGAACGAGCCGGTCCAGTACTGCATCGTCCCCGGTCCGAACTGGTTCGGGTCGTCCTGGACCCACAGGACGAGGCTCTCCCCGGTCGGGACGTCGATGGTCTGACCGGAGATCAGGAGGAAGTCGACCGCGATGAAGGCGAAGACCGCCGACGACGGGTTGAAGATCGTGGCTCCCGCCACGCCGCCGAGCAGGTTCACCGGAGCCGGCCCCGCGTTCCCCGACAGCGGTCCGGCGACGATCGACCCGAACCCCGCCACGGAGAAGACGCCGAAGTTCGTCCCGCCGGCGCTCGTCAGGAACCGGCACTTCCCGGTCGAGCTCGAGAGGGCGATCGTCGGGAAGGCGAGGGTCGACCAGGCGGAGCCGGTGACGCAGAAGTGGACCGCGCAGACCTTGGTCGCGTAGGTCCCGGCCTGCGGACCGGTCAGGGCGATCGTCGGCGCGTGGAGCATGTCCGCCGGGAAGCAGCGCCAGATCCCCGTGAACTTCCCGGCCGGCGGCGTCTTGCCGAAGAAGTAGTCGAGGCCGTTGGTGAGGTGGACGTAGTTCGAGCCGTTCCCCGCGGACGAAGAAGGGGCGGCGAGAGCGGCGGCGAAGAGCGCGGACGCGAGGGTGCGGGACATGGGAGGGCCTCCTCTCCTCTCGTTCAGGGGAACAGCAGGACCGGGTATCCGTTCGTCAGCTTGTGCCCGCCGGCGGCCGTCGGCTCGAGGAACGTGTTCGTCGGATCGACGTTGAAGTTCCAGAAGAAGATCTCCGTGCCCGGAAGGGACGGATGCGGCGGGAGCGGGAGCGGGAAACCGCCGGCGTTCCCGCCGGCGTTCGAGCCGCCGTTCGGCGCCGCGGCGGGGAAGTAGGGGATGTTGTTCCCGCCCGGGATCGTCGCGTGGTTCGTCGAGGAGATCCAGAGCAGGTTCCAGAGGAGGCTGACCGCGACCGCGTCGAACTTGCCGACCGACCGGGGCAGCGTCGGGATGCCGTGGTCGAGCACCGGGCCTCCCGGTCCGCCGGTCGGCAGCCGCTGGAAGGTCGCGCTCCGGTTCGAGCAGGTCCCCGTCGCCGTCGCCGCCGGGTCGAAGCCGGCGAGGTTCGCGACGGCGAGCCGGTTCGACGGCCCTTGCTCGTCGTAGACGTTGAACGCGAGGAACTCCGACCCGATCGACGCCGAGCCGAGCCCGGTCCCGCCCGTCCCGGTGATCGAGATCGTCCGCGTGCCCGACCCCGCGTCGAAGCCGGGGGAGAATCCCAGGAGGGCGTCGTGAGCGTTCAGGCTCGACGGACCTGCGCCGAGCGAGGCGATCGCCGTCGAGAGCGTGGCGTCCCTCGTCCCGAAGCCGATCGCCCACTCGATCGGGGACGCGAACGAGGACATGACTCCGTTGCCGGAGAGGAGGAACGAGTAGCCCGAGCAGAGGTTCCGCTCGTCGAACGAGCCGTGCCAGTACTGCATGGTCCCCGCGCCGAACTGGTTCGGGTCGTCCTGGACCCAAAGGACCAGGCTCTCGTCGGGGGGGACGTCGATCGTCTGTCCGAGCAGCGACGGGAGGCTCGCGGTGACGAAGACGACGAGACCCGGCGAGGTCGCCGGGTTCGCGAGCGAGGCGCCCACGATTCCTCCGAGCAGGGTGACGGCGGTCGGCCCGCCGTTCCCCGTGAGCGGTCCGCCGACGAACGTCCCGAGTCCGGCGGCGGAGAAGAGGCCGAAGTTCGTCCCTCCGGCGCTCGTGAGGAACCGGCAGGTCCCCGAGGAGCTGGAGAGCGTGATCACGGGAAAGGCGATCGTGGAGCCGGCCGAGGCGGCGACGGCGAGGTGGACGGCGCAGACCTTGGTCGCGTAGGTCCCGGCCCGCGGCCCGGTCAGGGCGATCGTCGGCGCGTGGAGCATGTCCCCCGGGAAGCAGCGCCAGATCCCCGTGAACTTCCCGGCCGGCGGCGTCTTGCCGAAGAAGTAGTCGAGGCCGTTGGTGAGGTGGACGTAGTTCGAGCCGTTCCCGGCGGCCGCCGAGGGGACGGCGACGGCGACGACGGCGAGCGCGGACGCGAGGGTTCGGAACATGTCGGGGCCTCCTCCGTACTCGTTCGAACGGGACGAGCCGCCGTCGCGGTCCGGGATTCTCGGTTCGGCCGTCGATTCGCCCCCTGACGCGGGGTGCTCAGCCGTGCTCCGGCGGCGTCCTCTCCGCCTTCGGCCCTCGCGGCGGCCGCCGCAGGAACTGCCCGACCGCCAGCGGCGCGAGGACGCACGTCCCGAGCACGACGACCGCCATCCCGGCGTACAGCTCGGGCGGCACGACCGCCGGTCCGAGCCGTCGCCCCTCCTCCATCACTATGATCGCGATCTCCGCCCGCGGGTCGAGGCTCCCCGCGATCAGACACGCCCCCCGGGGCGAGGTCTGGGT
>JBICIB010000058.1:0-3102 GCA_043101415.1 Planctomycetota bacterium JB042
GAGCAGTCGGTCGAGACGCTCGGGGTGATGCAGGTCGTCCGCCTGCCGCTCACCCCCGGCGCCCGCGTGGTCCTCTCCGGCTGCCGGACGGCGAGCGGGGTCGCGCTCCCCGGGGAGGGGGTCCAGGCCCTCTGGCGCGCGTTCCTCGTCGCCCGCGCCTCGTTCGTCCTCTCCACGCTCCGCCCGGTCGACGACCGGAGCGCGGCGCACTGGATGATGGCGTTCCACTCCGCCGCCGCGGACGGGCTCCCCCTCGCCGAGGCGGCCCGGCATGCGTCCCTCGGGTGGGTCGAGGGGCGATCGCGGCCGTCGTTCCCGCGCGGTCACTCGGTGACCGACGAGGCGCACCCGTACCTCTGGGCGGCCTGGACCTGTGTCGGCCACGACGGCGGTCCGCTCCCTCGCCCCGGTGAACCCTCCCCGTCCTCCGCCTCGCCCGAGAGCCCGCGATGACCGAACTCCCCGTCCGCCGCGCCGCCGGCGTCGTCCTCTTCCATCGCCGGGCCGGCGAACTCCGGTTCCTCCTCCTGCGGAACGCCCTCCACCGGACCTGGGGCGTGCCGAAGGGACACGCCGAACCGGGGGAGGAGCCGCTCCAGACCGCGAGGAGGGAGACCGAGGAGGAGACCGGCGTGACGGCGTTCCGACTGGCGACGGGGTTCCGGGAGGAGATCGCGTACGAGGTCCGGCCGCCCGAGGGGCGCGCGCGGAAGGTCGTCACCTACTTCCTCGGCGAGGTCGAATCCGACGAGGTCCGCCGCTCGTCCGAGCACGACGACGCCGCCTGGGTCCCGCTGGCGGAGGCGCGCGCCCGGCTCGTCCACCCGGACCTCGTCCGCGTGCTCGAACGCGCCGCCGCGGCCGCGGGAGCCTGAGCCTCCCGGTCCGTCGTTGCCGGTCGGCCCGCGGAGGGTAGACTCAGCCCTTTTGCAGCCCACTCAGGGATTCCTCGCCCATGACTCCCCTCCCGGACCGGGTCGCCGCGCTCGCGGCGGCCGCCCGCGACGCGCCCGTCGACGACGGGCGCGCGCTCCTCGCGCCGCCGCGCGACCGAGGGCGGGCGGACCTGGCGCTGCCGTGCTTCCAGATCGCGAAGCGCCAGGGGAAGAACCCGGTCGAGCTGGCCCGCGCCGCCGCCGGGTCGATCGCGGTCGCCCCGCCGCTGGCGAACGTCGAGGCGGCCGGGCCCTACCTGAACTTCACGTTCGAGGCGGGCGCGATCGCCGAGGAGGTCGTCGGCGGGGCGATCGCGGCCGACGCGGGGTACGGGAGCTCCGACGAGGGCGCCGGGAAGACCGTCGTCGTCGACTTCTCCTCCCCGAACATCGCGAAGCCGTTCGGGATCCATCACCTCCGCTCCACGGTCATCGGGGCCGCGATCGGACGCGTCCTCCGCGCGCGCGGATACGCGGTCGAGGGAGTGAACCACCTCGGCGACTGGGGGACCCAGTTCGGGCAGCTCATCGTCGCGTTCCGGCGTTGGGGGGACGAGCGACGCCTCGACGGCGAGGGGATCCCGTACCTGCTCGAGTTGTACGTCCGGTTCAACGAGGAGAAGGAGGCCGCGCCCGAGCTGCAGGACGAGGCGCGCGCCGCGTTCCGCGCGCTCGAGGCGGGGGACGCGGACTGCCGCGCGCTCTGGGCCCGCTTCAAGGAGGTCAGCGAGGCCGAGTTCCGGCGCGTCTACGACATCCTCGGCGTGGCGTTCGAGCACTTCACCGGCGAGTCGTTCTACGAGGACAAGATGCCCGAGGTCCTCGCCGAGCTCGAGGCGAGCGGCCTGCTCGAGCAGAGCGACGACGCGACGGTCGTGAACCTCGAGGACGACGGCCTCGGCGTGTCGCTCGTCAAGAAGGGGGACGACTCGACGCTCTACGTGACCCGCGACCTCGCGGCCGCGATCCACCGGCACCGCACGTTCGGGTTCCACAAGGCGCTCTACGTCGTCGGCGCGGCCCAGTCGCTCCACTTCAAACAGCTGTTCCGGATCCTCGAGAAGCTGGGCAAGCCGTTCGCCGGCGACATGGTCCACGTCCCGTTCGGACTGCTCCGGTTCAAGGACGGCAAGATGTCGACCCGGCAGGGGAAGGTGATCTTCCTCGAGGAGGTCCTCGACCGCGCCGTCGAACTCGCCCGGAGGATCATCGAGGAGAAGAACCCGGACCTCGCCGACCGGGACCGCGTCGCCCGCCAGGTCGGTATCGGCGCCGTCGTCTTCAACGACCTCAAGAGCCGGCGCGTGAAGGACGTGACGTTCGACTGGGACGAGATCCTCTCGTTCGAGGGGGACACCGGGCCTTACCTCCAGTACACGCACGCGCGCTGCGCCAACATCTTCCGAAAGGCGGGCCGCACGCCCGGGGAGCTGGCGGCGGAGGTCGACTACGGCCGTCTCGAGCTCGAGCCCGAGCGCGAGCTGATCCGGGTGATCGGACAGCTCGGCGACCACGTGCGCCGCGCGGCGGAGGAGTACGAGCCGTCGATCGTGGCGCAGTACCTCCTCTCCGCCGCCGCGCGGTTCAACCGGTTCTACAACGACGATCGCTGCCGCGTGGTCGGCGCCGACCCGGCGACCCGGGAGGCGCGGCTCGCGCTCGTGCACGCGACCCAGATCACGCTCCGGAACGGGCTGGCCCTCCTCGGGCTCGAGGCCCCCGACGAAATGTGAGGCGAGGCAACGCCATGGACGACCTGAAGAAGTACATCCGCGACATCCCCGACTTCCCGAAGAAGGGGATCGTCTTCAAGGACATCACGCCGATGCTCGGCGACGGCGGCGCCTTCGGCAAGGTGATCGACGCCTTCGCGGAGCGTATCGAGGGGAAGGGCGTGACGAAGGTCGTCGGCATCGAGTCGCGCGGGTTCATCTTCGGCTCCGCGCTCGCGCACAAGCTGGAGCTCGGGTTCGTGCCGGTCCGGAAGCCGGGCAAGCTCCCGTACCAGACCGTTCGCGAGTCGTACGAGCTGGAGTACGGCACCGACGCGATCGAGATGCACCGCGACGCCGTCGGCGCGGGCGAGAAGGTCGTCCTGGTCGACGACCGCCTAGCCACCGGCGGCACCCTCGCGGCGTGCGCGAACATCGTCAAGTCGGTCGGCGGC
>JBICIB010000059.1:0-10082 GCA_043101415.1 Planctomycetota bacterium JB042
GGCCGAGCAGCTCGTCGAACGCCGCCGGATCGCCGCCCCATCGCCGGCGGAGTGCGTCGTCCATCCGATCGGCGAATCGACCGGAGGATTCGCGGGTCACGGCGGGCTCCCCTCGTGGGCGAGCCGCTTCGCGTAGCGCGCGCGGAGCGATTCGAGTGCGCGAGCGAGGAGGTTGGCGGCCGAGGTCCGCGACATCCCGAGCCGTTCGCCGATCTCCCGCGTCTCGAGCTGGTCGAACAGCGCCAGGGTGATCGCTTCGCGGTGAAGTTCGCGGAGCGCGCCGAGCTCGTCGAGCGCGACGACCGCCGCCTCGCGCGCGCCGGCCATCGAGGAGGGGGACGGTCCCGAGGCGGCGAGCACGCCGAGCAGCGGCCCGACCGACGATGCGTCCGGACCGGGGGCGAGGGCCGCGGCGCGTTCCGGCGCGCGGCGCTCGCGGAAGTGGTCGGCGATCTTGCGGGAGACGACCGTCGACTGGAACGCGAGCCAGGCCCGCGCCGTCCGGCTCTCGAGCCGATCGAGCCCGCGGTCGAGCGCCAGGAGCGCCTCCTGCGCGATGTCCTCGGCCGCGTTCCAGCGGTCCGGCTCGGAGGCGAGCCGCGCCAGCGCCATTCCCCGCAGCCGGCCGGACGAGAGTTCGAGCAACCGAGTGCGCGCCTCGCCCTGGTTCCGGACGGCGGCCTCGACGAGGGAGTCGGTGAGCGGGGGGAGGGTCATCGTCCGATTCGCGACGGCCGGGAAACCGTCGGAAGAGGAGTGTAGCACGCGTCGTCCCCGCCGGCGGGCGCGGCGCCCGCCCGCCCGTCACCCCCCGAGCAGCGGCCGCAGCACGCGCTCGACGAACGTCCGGGTGAACGCCGCCGCCGCCGTGTGGTGGAGGTGGCCCGTGTCGAGGAACGACGTGTTCGGGAGGCCGTGGCCCCGGTCGAGGTCGAACAGCGGCACGCCTTCCTCGGCCGCGATCCGCTCGACGAGGCGGCGGAAGGCGGCGTAGTCGCCCGGCTCGAAGAAGCGGCGGTGGACGGCGGTGATCGGCATGACGTACAGGAACGGCTTCAGGCCGTCGGCGCGCGCCTCGGCGAGGAGCTCCCGGACGCACGCGGTCTGCACCCCGCCGATCGCGTACTCCTTCAGATGGTGCCGCTGGAAGCGACGGCGCTCGACGTTCGCGTTCAGGTCGGCGCGACGCTGCCGGTGGAACACCTGCCACCCCTTCTCGCCGGTCGCCCACGGGACGTCGAGCGCCCGCAGGTGCGCCTCCCACGAGCCGCGCGGCGCGGGGGCGCCCGCCGCGCCGTCGTCGCCGAACCACGTCGTCGGGTCGAGCCACCGCTTCAGGGTCGGCCGCTCCCGCACGAGCGCCAGCCCGCCGACGAGGGCGCGCGCGCCGGCGCCGAACCGGCCGTCGAGCAGGAGGTCCAGCGGCGTGTCGCCCGACTCCGCGTCGCCGATCGTCCCGGTCTCCGGGTCGTATCCGCAGCGGGCGAGATACTCCGGCTCGTCGAAGACGCGATACGAGTCGTTCATCCCCGACCCGCGGACCTCGATCCCGATCCAGGCGTCGAGGTCGCCCCCCTCGACGACCGGACGGAGCTTCTCGCGGTAGAGGCGGAGCATCCCGATCATCGTCAGCGCTCGGTGCGTGACGTCGGCGACCCACGCCCCCTCGACGCCCGCGTCGGCGAGCGCCGCCTCCGCCACCCGCGGCTTCAGCCCGAACTCGGTCCGGGACGAGCCGAGCAGGAAGACGACCGGTCCGTCGTGCGAGAAGTCGCCCCGCCGATCCTCCGGCGCCCGGAGACGCAGCCCCGCCTCCGCCGCGAGGAAGAAGACGGCCGTGAAGACGACGGAGCGCACGCGTCGGGTCGACCTCATCTCATCTCTCCTCTCTCGCCGCCCTCAGAACTCGAAGTAGACGAACTGGATCTCGTCGACGAAGAAGACGGTCACGAGGACGAGCATCGCGGCGAGCACGAGCCCCTGCGCGATCCCCGGCCACCGGTCCCAGACCCGCTCCCGCAGGCGCGCCCGCCGCTCGACCCACTGCAGGCCGAGCCAGGCGAACACCACGCCGACCCAGCGGAGGCCGAGCGACTCGCCGTTGTCGAGCCACTCGAACGCGCTGAACATCCGCCGGACGTACACCTCCATCGACGCGAAGTCCTCGGACCGGAACATCACGAGCGCGAACGAGACGAGCGTGAAGGTGAACGCCCACTGTCCGAACGCGACCCCCGCGGCCGGTGGGGCTCGTCCCTTCCGCCCGACCCCGAGCGCCCGTTCGACGGCGAGGATCACGCCGTGGAACATCCCCCACACGATGAACGTCCACGCCGCCCCGTGCCAGATCCCGGAGACGAACATCGTCAGGAAGAGGTTGAACGACGTGCGCACCTCGCCGTGCCGCGAGCCGCCGGCCGCGATGTAGACGAAGTCGCGCAGCCACGCCCCCATGGTCATGTGCCACCGCCGCCAGAAGTCGGTGACCGACCGGGCGAGGTACGGCGCGTCGAAGTTCTCCGGCAGCTCGACCCCGAAGACCCGCGCCAGGCCGATCGCCATGTCCGCGTACCCCGAGAAGTCGAGGTAGACCTGGAGCGCGAACCCGAACGCGCCGCACCAGAGGGCGAGCGCCGAGAACTCGTCCGGGGCGGCGAAGATCGTGTCGACGTAGAGCGAGAGGTTGTCGGCGACGACGACCTTCTTGAACAGCCCGAGGACGAACCGCTGGAACCCGGACGCGAACCGGTCCGCGGCGAGCGGCTTCATCTCCCGGACCTGGTGGAAGAACTGCGTCGCGCGCACGATCGGCCCCGCGACGAGCTGCGGGAAGAACGCGACGAACAGCGCGAAGTCGCGCAGCGACTCCACCGGCTCCGTCCGCCGGCGGTAGACGTCGATCGTGTAGCTGAGCGTCTGGAAGGTGTAGAAGGAGATGCCGACCGGGATGTCCGCGGGGAGGCGCGGCGGCTCCCACGCGAGGGCCGAGAAGATCGGCTCGAAGTTCCCGAGCACGAAGTTCCCGTACTTGAAGATCCCGAGCACGCCGAGGTTCGTGACGAGGCTGACGAGGAGCCACCGCCGCCGTCCGCCCGGGTCCTCGGTTCCGGCGATCGACCGGGCGGCGTAGAAGTCGACCGCGGTCGAGAGCCAGAGCAGCCCGAGGTAGCGGACGTCCCAGTTCGCGTAGAAGACGTAGCTCGCGACGACCAGCAGCGCCTTCTTCGCGCCGCTCCCCCGTGCGAGGCCGTACAGCGGGAGCACGACCGCGATGAAGAGGAGGAAGATCGACGAGTTGAAGAGCATGGGCGGAGCCGGGGGAGGCTACCCTCCGTCGGCGAGGCGAGAAAGCGCCTCCCCGGTCACCCGGTGGACCGTCCATCCGTCCATCGGCTCGGCCCCGAGCGCGCGGTAGAACTCGATCGCGGGCGTGTTCCAGTCGAGGACCGACCACTCGAAGCGTCCGCAGCCGGAGTCGACGGCGATCCGCGCCAGCCGCTTCAGGAGCGCCTTGCCGACCCCCTTCCCGCGCGCCGCCGGCGTCACGTACAGGTCCTCGAGGTAGAGGCCGGGCCGCCCGAGCCAGGTCGAGTAGTTCCGGAACCAGAGCGCGAACCCGACCGGCGTTCCGTCGAGCTCGGCGACCATCGCTTCGAACGGCGGGCGATCCGCCTCGAGCTGGGCGCGGATCGCGGCGGCGTCGGTGACGACCGCGTCCGGCTCGCGCTCGTACTCGGCGAGCTCGCGGACGAACCGTTCGAGGGTCTCGGCGTCGGCGGGGACGGCGGGGCGGAGGGTGAGCATCCGGGGAACCTACCAGGGCCGACCGGCCGGCCGGCCGGCGGCCTCCCGCTCCGATCGCTCCGAGTAAGCTCGATGCCGTCGCCGTTCCCCGGGAGGACCCTCGATGCGACCGCCGCTCCGCCCCCTCGCCCCGTTCCTCGTCTGCACCTCTCTCTTCGCCGCCGAGGATCCGTCGGCGTGGGTCGGCACCTGGCGGGGGGACCTCGACGCCGGGGGGCTCCCGATCCCGACCGTCTTCCATCTCGCGCTCGAGGACGGCGCGCTCGGCGGGACCGTCGACAGTCCCGCGCAGAACGTCTTCGGGCTGGAGATCACGGCCGTGACGTTCGCCGAGGACGGGACGGCGACGGTCACGATCGGGGCGGTCGGGGCGCGGTACGTGGCGAAGCGGGAGGACGGCGCGCTGGTCGGCACCTGGGCGCAGCGCGGCGTCGAGCTCCCGCTCGTCTGTGCCCGCGAGGAGGCGGCCGAGGGGACGCGCGTCTCCGGGCAGGAGCGGTTCGTCGGCTCGTGGGAGGGGCGCCTCGACGTCGGGGGGCAGTCGCTCCGCCTCCGCTTCCACCTGAAGGAGGACGCCGCGGGCCGGCTGATCGGGACGATGGACAGCCCCGACCAGGGGGCGCGCGACCTCCCGCTGACCCGCGTCGCGGCCGAGCCCGACGGCCGACTCGAGGTCGAGTTGAAGTCGGCCGGCGTCCGGTTCTCGGGCGCGCTCGAGGAGGGCGGGGAGAGGTGCGCCGGGGAGTTCCGGCAGGGAGGACTCGAACTCCCGCTCGTCCTCGCGCGGATCGACCCGCCGGCGCCGGTCCGCCGGCCCCAGACGCCGAAGCCGCCGTTCCCGTACGGAGTCGAGGAGGTCGCGTACGAGAACGAGGAGGCGGACGTCACGATCGCCGGGACGCTCACGGTGCCGGAGGGGGACGTGCCGTTCCCGGCCGCGCTCCTGATCACCGGATCGGGGCCGCAGGACCGCGACGAGACGCTCTTCGACCACAAGCCGTTCCTCGTCCTCGCCGACCACCTGACGCGCCGCGGCGTCTGCGTGCTGCGCGTCGACGACCGCGGCGTCGGAGGCACGTCGGCGGGGAGCCCGGACGCGACCTCCGAGGACCTCGCCGGCGACGTGCTCGCCGGCGTCCGGTTCCTGCGCGGGCGCGCCGAGGTCGACCCGGCGCGGGTCGGGCTCGTCGGGCACAGCGAGGGGGGACTGATCGCCCCGATGGTCGCGGTCCGGGCGCCCGACGAGGTGGCGTACCTCGTCCTCCTGGCGGGGCCGGGGGTGACCGGCGAGGAGATCCTGCTGGAGCAGGCGGCGCTCCTCACGCGCGCGGAAGGGGGGGACGAGGAGTCGATCGCCGCCAACCGCCGCCTGCAGGAGGTCCTGTTCGAGGTGCTGAAGGAGCACCCCGACGCGTCGCGCGCCGACCTGACGATCCGGCTCCGGAAGGCGTTCGCGGCGAACGAGGAGCTCCTCCCCGAGGGCGCGTCGGCCGACGCCCTGATCGCGCAGCAGGTCCAGCAGCTCTCGTCGCCGTGGATGCGGTTCTTCCTGACGTACGACCCGCGGCCGACGCTCGCCTCCGTCCGCTGCCCCGTGCTCGCGGTGAACGGCGAGAAGGACCTGCAGGTGCCGTCCCGGCTGAACCTCGACGCGATCGGCGCGGCGCTGCGGGAGGGGGGCTCGGACGACGTGACCCTGCTCGAGCTGCCGTCGCTGAACCACCTGTTCCAGACCTGCGAGACCGGCGCGTTCAGCGAGTACGACGCGATCGAGGAGACGTTCGCGGAGACCGCGCTCGACCGGATCGCCGATTGGATCGTCGAACGGTTCGGGGAAGCGGGGTGACGAGGTGAGCCGCGCCTTCGTCAAGGAAGGGGAGGTCGGCGACCCGGTCTGTCCGGGCGACGCGTGCGGCGGCGCCGGCGAGCCGGTCACGAAGGAGACCCTGCGGGCGCACCTCGTTCCGGAGGCGTTCGAGCGCCTCCCGAAGGCGGGGTTCTTCTGCGCGAACCCGTCCTGCCGGGTGGCGTACTTCGACGGTTGGGGCGGCGTCGCGACGGTCGACGACCTCACCGCCCCGGTCTGGCCGAAGGCGGCGGACGCGCCGATCTGCGCCTGCCTCGGTCTGACCGAGGACGACGTGATCGAGGACGCGGCGGCGGGGCGGAAGGATAGAATCCGCGACATCGTCTGGCGCGCCGAGGACGGCGGCGGCGCCTGCGCCACGAACGCCCCCGACGGACGTTCCTGCGTCCTCGCCGTGAGACGGCTGTTCCAGGCCCACTTCCGCCCGCCCGGCGGCTTGTAGAAACGAAACGGGCGATCCGCGGTCCGACGGGCCGAAAGCCCGCCGAAACGCCGTTCGCGCCCGCGGAACGGTCTGGCACGCGGCTCGCTTGGGGGGTGTTCGAACCGTCACCCGAACCCCCGGTGGATCTCATGCCGAACACCCGGAACGGCTCCCGCGCGAAGAAGAACGACCCTCGCCAGCAGTTCACCGACGCCGCGTCCGCCGCGCGCGACAACGTGCGCGACATGGGCGGCGCGGCGGCCGGCATCGCGAAGGAACAGGTCGACCACGTGGTCGAGACGGCGACGTCGGTCCGCGATTCGGTCGCCGAGAAGGTGAGGAGGAACCCGATGCCGTCGCTCATGATCGCGGCCGGCGCGGGGCTCCTCGCCGGCGTCCTTCTCCGCCGTCGCTGAGACGCGGGTCGGAGCGGACCATGACCCCGTGGAGCCCGAGGACGAGCGCCGGCCGACCGGAGCCCGCGAACGGCGAGGACGAGGAAGCCCGCGCCGAGCGCGAGCTCCGGGAGGCGTGGCGCGCGCTGCGGTCCGACGCGGCCGAGTGCGTGGACGACCTCCGCGCGACGGGCGCCGTCCATGCCGAACGCCTCGGGCTGAGGCTCCGGAACGCCCTCCTCGCCGCGGCCGGCGCCGCCGTGGTCGCCCTCGCGATCGCGGCGGTCGCCGTCTTCTCGGCGGTGGAGATCCTGCGCGGCGTCTCCCTCGCGCTCGTCCGGTGGACGGGCGAGGCGTGGGTCGGACCGCTCGCCGCGGGCGCGCTCGGCTGGGCCGCCGTCGCCGCCGCGTTCCTCCTCTGGCGCCGCCGCGCCGACCAGAAGCTCGCCGCGCGCCTCGAGGAACGACTCGCCGAACAGGAAGCCGCCGACGCGGCCGGAGCCGAACGATGACCCGCCGCTCGCCGGAGGAGCTGCTCGACGCGCTCGAACGTCGCCTTCGAGATCGTCGAAGGAGGACGGTCGAGCGTCTGCGCGAGGACGCGGGCGTCCTCGCCTCCCCGCGTCGATGGACGCTCGCGCGGCCGCTCGCGAGCTGCGGGGCGGTCTTCGCCGGCGCCGCGCTCCTCGCTCGCGGCGACGGCGGGTCCGCGGTCTCCCGCCGCGGCGACGCGCGCGAGGACCGGACCCGTGACGACGCGGCCTCGCCGGACGACGAGGCGTCGACCGGAGCGTGGTCCGCCCTGCTCGCGCTCGGGGCCCGGGCGGCGACGACCTGGCTGGTCCAGCGCGTCTCCGACGTCGCGGAGGATCCGGACGTCGCGGACTCGGCTCCGGCCGGCGACCCGCCGCCGTTCGCGCCGGGCGACTGAGCCTCCGCGCGCCGCCGACTCCGATCTGCACGGACGAGGCGGGGTTCCGGTCTGGAGCGACCTGCGAACACCCGGTTCCCCGACGGTCTGCTACGATGCCGTCGCCTGCAGCGTCCTTCCGGAACATAGGTGCCGATGCCGACCCTCCCCCGCGTGCTCGTCGTGGAAGACGACGAGGCCGCCCGCTCCGCGATGGCGGAGATCCTCTCCGACGAACGATTCGACCCGGTCCCCGTCGGTTCACTCCGCGAGGCCGAGACCGCGCTCGGGGGCGAATCGCCGCCGAGCGGCCTGCTCGTCGACGTGACGCTGCCGGACGGCTCCGGCCTCGACCTGCTCGAGACCGTCCGGGCGGCCGCGCCCGCCGCCGAGGTCGTCGTCATCACCGGGGACGAGCGGGTCGAGACGGTCGTCGACGCGCTCCGTCGGGGGGCCTCGGACTACCTCACGAAGCCGGTCGACGTCGCGCGGCTGAGCGCGATCCTCCGCGACCTCCGCCGCCGCCTCGCCGGCTCGACCGAGGTCGAACAGGCGTTGGAGGAGGCGGCGGCGACCGGTCGGTTCCATCGCCTCGTCGGACGATCGCCCGGGCTCCTCGCCGTCTACCGCCAGATCCAGCGCGTCGCCCCGACCGAGGCGACGGTGTTGGTGCAGGGCGAGACCGGCACCGGCAAGGAGATGGTGGCGCAGACCGTCCACGACCTCAGCCCGCGCAGCCAGGCCGGGCCGCTCGTGGCGCTGAACTGCGGGGCGGTCTCCGGGACGCTGATCGAGAGCGAGCTGTTCGGGCACGAGAAGGGGAGCTTCACCGGGGCGACCAAGCGCCACCTCGGCGTCTTCGAGCGCGCCCACGGCGGCACGCTCTTCCTCGACGAGATCACCGAGATGCCGCTCGACCTGCAGGTGAAGCTGCTGCGGGTCCTCGAGACGCGCTCGTTCATGCGGGTCGGCGGCGAGAACGTCGTCAAGTCGGACGCGCGCCTCGTGGCGGCGACGAACCGGGACCCGGAGAAGGCGATCCGCGACGGGCAGCTCCGCGAGGATCTCTTCTACCGGCTCCGCGTCTTCCCGATCATGCTGCCGTCGCTCTCGGAGCGGAAGGGGGACGTCGAACTCCTCGCGCGCCGATTCCTCGCCGCGTTGAACGAGGAGAACGGCGTCGAGAAGTCGCTCGGCGACGACGCGGTCGAGTGGCTCGAGGCGCAGGAGTGGCCGGGGAACGTCCGCGAGCTGAAGAACCTGATGACGCGGGCGTGGATCATGGCCGACCAGGAGATCGGCGTCGACGCGCTCCGGGACCCGGCCCTCGAGGGGCCGGCGCCGGCCGCGTCGGGCGGCGGGGCGCGCGAGATCCGGATCCCGGTCGGCTCGACCATCGCCGAGGCGGAGAAGAAGCTGATCCTCGCCACGCTCGAGAAGTACGGCGGGAACAAGAACACGGCGGCCCGGGTGCTCGGGATCAGCGTGAATACCCTCTACAGCCGTCTGAACGTCTACGCCGCGGCGGAGCAGGCGAGCTGACGGCCTCACGGCCCGGGCGGTCTCGCGCCTCGATCTCGGCCGCGATGGACTCGCCTCGCACCGAAAGGACTTCTTCGACGGGCTGCTACGTCCGCAGGAGGTTCTCCTCCGTGTCCGTGCGCACCTCGTCCTCGATCCGCCGGGCCACGGCGTCCGTCTCCGGCCGCACGTCGGCGTCGCGCGGGTCGGTGTCCGCGTCGGGGGGCGGCGCGCTCGCGGGCCGGGGCGAGGCGGCCGCGGCGTCGCGCGCGCCGCCGCGCCGCAGGTCGACCTCGTAGATCGGGACCGGCATCTCGACGGCGTGCTCGTCGAGCGCCGCCTTCACCAGCCGGACCGCCTCGCTGCGCGCCTTCTGGAAGCTGACGTCCGCCTGGTGCACCCAGGCGAGATACCGCACGACGACCGCCGAGTCGCCGAGCTCCTCCACGCGGGCGACGGGCTTCGGATCGTCCGCGATCCCCGCCATCTCCTCGAGCGTCTCGCGCCCGATCCGCATCGCGCGCCCGAGGTCCTCGTTCGCCCCGATCCCGATCGCGAAGTCGAACCGCCGCAGCGGGTTCTCGGTGTAGTTCGTCACCGTCCCCTTGAAGACCGCCGCGTTCGGGATGCGGACGTGGTTCCCGTCGGCGGTCATCAGGACCGTCTGGCTGGACGTCATGCGCAGCACGGTTCCGGTGGTGCCGTCGACGTCGACGAGGTCCATGGCGCCGAACGGCCGTCGCAGGCTGAGGAGGATGCTGGCGAGGTAGTTCTCCAGGATGTCCTTGAACGCGAAGCCGACCGCGAGGCCGAGGACGCCGGCGCCGCCGAGCAGGCCGCCGACGAGGTACCCGAGCCCGAGGATCCGGAGCGCGAGGACGAGGCCGAGGACGGTCGTCGCGACGGCGAGGGACTGCCGGGCGAGACCGCGGAGCAGCTTGTTGCGGCGGAGCGGCCCGATCGCGAGCTCGGCGCGGCGGATCCGCCGCGCGGCGAGCAGGAAGAGGAGGAGGACGACGAGGGCGACGACGACGAGCGGGAGGGCTCTCCCCGCCCGCTCGAGCCAGGCGGACGCCTCCTCGACGCTCGGCAGGATCCGTTCCGCCACGTCCGTCGAGACGCTCAGGTCCTCGTCGACGAACACCACCCCGTCCATCGACC